>CAXAIH010000231.1:0-3548 GCA_963968755.1 uncultured Flavobacteriales bacterium | reverse complement strand
CGTAGGTGACCAAGGTGATGTCTGTTCCTTCTTGAACCACTTCGGGCTCTCCAAAGACCACTGTGTACTCACCCAAGTTGGCGGGCTGATTTTCCTTGAGACGATAGCCATTCAAGCTTTCAATCACCAAGCCTGGCTCATCAGAGGCCAACAAGGTGTTGTACATACCAGCTGCTTGTACCATATTTCTTGGAACGCAGACATGAATTCCTCTGGCGGCATTTACAATCATTCCCATCGGTGAGCCTGAGTGCCAAACACCTTCGAGTCGGTGTCCGCGCGTACGGATGATGAGAGGAGCTTTTTGACCGCCTTTGGTTCTGTACTGAACCGTGGCCAAATCGTCGCTCATAACCTGAAGCGCATAGAGCAGATAATCGAGGTATTGAATCTCAGCTACCGGACGTAAACCGCGCATGGCCATCCCAATGCCTTGACCAATGATGGTAGCTTCACGGATTCCCGTATCGAACACACGATGTTCGCCGTATTTTTCTTGAAGTCCTTCGAGCCCTTGGTTTACACCACCAATCTTTCCAGAATCTTCTCCGAAAATGATCAGCTCGGGATGTTTTGCAAGCAAAGCATCAAAATTGTCGCGAATCACTTCACGACCATCAACCAGCTTTTCTTCATCCAGCATTGGTGCGACAGCCGCAACATTTAGGGCAGATTGCTCAGACTCTGAATGTAAATGGGAGGAGTAGCGCTCTTCATTGACCGCATTGCTGGTTGTTAACCAATTTAGTAAGTCGTTTTTGGCTGGGCTGTTTTCAGAGCGAACCAAGCGTAAGGCACGGCGCACGGCAGAAATGATTTCCTTGCGCATCGGATCCATTTCGGAACCTAAATCCTTCAGGATCGCTGAAATTCCATCGGCCTTCGCATGCGCGGCAGCAAGTGCTTCCAGCATTCCGCTTACTTCTTGAAGCTCAGCTTTCATGCTTTGCATGAAGGATTTCCATGCATCCGCTTTTTGAGTGCGAACCTCCTTTTTGGCTTTGTCGCGAATGTCGTTGAGCTCGTCTTGACTAGCAAAGCCTTTTTCCATCAACCACTCTCCGAATTTGGTAATGGGATCGTATTCAGTTTCCCAAGCCAAACGTTCGGCGCTCTTATAGCGTTCATGCGAACCAGAGGTTGAATGACCCTGAGGTTGAGTCATTTCTTCGACGTGCACCAATACCGGAGTATGACTACTTCGTGCAATTTCTGCGGCTTCTTCATAAGCCAGAATCAGTTGAGGGTAATCCCAACCTTTGACTTTAATAATTTTATATCCACCGCGATCGTCAATCTTCTCAAATCCTTGAAGAATCTCAGAGATGCTCTCTTTCGTGGTTTGATATTTCTTGCTTACCGAAATCCCGTGACCATCGTCCCAAACGGAAATGACCATCGGAACTCCAACAACCCCAGCGGCATTGATGCTTTCCCAGAATAGACCTTCTGAAGTACTGGCGTCGCCAATGGTTCCAAAAGCAATTTCATTTCCCTCATTCGAGAAATTCGTGCGCCCTTTTAGTTCAGGATTGTTGCGGTAGAATTTTGATGCATAAGCCAAGCCGAGCAGTCGGGGCATTTGGCTTGCAGTAGGGGAGATGTCGGCCGAAGAATTCTTCTGCTCCATCAAGTTTTTCCATGAACCATCTGGGTTCAAGCTACGTGTGGCGTAGTGTCCGTTCATTTGACGGCCAGCAGAAGCGGGCTCAGCATCTACATCGGTATGTGCGTATAGTTGAGCGAAAAATTCTTGAGGCTTTAACAAGCCCGCAGCCATCATGAAGGTTTGATCTCGGTAGTAGCCAGAGCGGAAGTCGCCGTTCTGAAATTGTTTGGCTAAGGTAATCTGCGCGATTTCTTTACCGTCTCCGAAGATTCCAAATTTGGCCTTTCCAGTGAGTACTTCTCGTCGACCAAGCAAACTCATTTCACGACTTAAACACGCTAGTTTATAGTCGTTTATGATTTCTTCTTTTAATTGTACCTCGTCAATTTGGTCGATTTCTCTCTCCTTGGCCATGCGCGATCTTGTTCTCAGAATTGGTGTGCAAAGCTAAGTATTTTAGAGCCTGAAAGAAAGAAGCCCAAGCGCCTACGAACGAGGCACTCAGGCTACTTGCTGTATTTCTAAATTCCGCAGGAAGTACAGGTCAATCCGTCGCGTTCCATACGCCAAGTGTGTCGAGCCATATCTCGATCGTGTGTATTGGTCACATTTTGAACATCGTCGAGAATGGCATCTGTACTTTTTCCCGAGAAAACGGATTTTCCTTGAGGGAGCAACAATCGAATCATCACATCTTGCATGCGCCAGCCATCTTCCTTGCGAACAACGAAGTAAGGGTCGAAGGTGAGTACGTTGTCGGTGATGTTGAACTCATATTCAATTTGTTCTGCTCTGACTCTGCATTCCTTTACGCTCGATCCTCTGCTGTTTAAGAGAACCTGGACATACACGGAATTATCTAGACTTTCGATCACATCAAAGCCTACATCTTTAATACGTAGCTTTTCGTCGTCGAGTGAAACGAGCCTTGAGATAAAAACCAAGAATCAGCTCAAGACGAAGAGCACAGCCATGAAGAACATCGGCGAACGCATTCGAATCTTCAACGATTTACATGAATTACAGATAAAGGATAAAATCCAATCTCTGCACGACGATGGAAGCGGGCCGGTCGTGAACATGTTGATTCCCCAGAGTACTAAAGCATAAAAAAGCTAAAAGCCATACTCGTTGACGATGAAGAGGCAAGTCGATTGATGCTCAGGAATTACTTGACGAAGTATTGTCCGAATGTGGAGCTCTTGGCCGAAGCCAGCAATGTGAATGAGGCACTGAAAGCCATCAGCAAGAATAAGCCCGACTTGGTGTTCTTAGATATTGAGATGCCCTATGGGAACACCGTCGATTTGTTGGAGAATTTTGAAGAGCTTCCTTTCGAAACCATATTCGTTACTGCTTTTAGTCAATATGCTTTGCAGGCCTTGAACTTAAGTATGAGTCACTATTTGATGAAGCCAGTGGATATTGAAGAGCTAATAGAAGCCGTCGACAAGGTTCAACAATCCTTAGCCGACCGGAGTCAAGTTCGAAACTCGAACATTCTTCTCGAGAATCTGAGTATTGAGAATAAGCAGCTCAAGAAAATGGTACTTTCCAGCATAGAAGGCTTTGAGGTGGTGGTTCTTAAGGATGTTGCCAAGCGAAGGACAATCTTACAGATCTATTCTTGGCCGACGGGAGTAGAAGGACCGTAAGACGGACCTTGAAGTTTTATGAGGAGGTTTTAGAGGATTACGACTTTGTACGCGTGTATAAAAGTCACTTGATAAACATTAATTATGAAAGGAGTATAAGAAGGGAAAGGATGGTGGCACCTACCTTTCAGATGGGTCGGTGGTTCAGTTAGCCCCAGAGCGACGCGAGCTTTTTCTAAGCAAATTCAGCGACTAAGCATTTAGCTCTCTAGGTAGCAAAATTCGGAAGGTTGTTCCTTATTTTAGCTCACTTTGCACTTCGATGCACCCTGCATGCATCTCCA
>CAXAIH010000230.1:0-3596 GCA_963968755.1 uncultured Flavobacteriales bacterium | reverse complement strand
CCAGAGATTTGTTCCTTTAACGAAGAACCTTCCCGTATTCACCTTGCAGGTGAAGTAAACATCCCAAATGGGGTAGGCTCCATAGCCGAAACCAGATTGGGTATAGAACCAGCGTAGGTGAGGAGCATAGGCGTAGGATTCGAAGGACGAACCGTATTGGACGTCGGTTCCAATGCGTGCAAGCATATTTCCATTAAACCAATTGCCTTCATAGTAAAGGGAAGAGAAGCTGATGAGTTCGGGCATTTTTAGAATGCTTGGGTCACTGATGGATTGATACCTAATATCTATGCTTAGATGGAATTTTTTCCAAACCAATTGCCTTCTGAAGCTCGCCGAGAAAACGTTCAATTGTGCATACTGTGCGAGGCTTGTAGCATTGTCGAGATAGTTGAGTTTGTCGGCAGTTTGGTATTTGACTTCAATGTTCATTTTATCGTTCTGACTGAGCTCAATGCCAACATTGGCCATACTGGTGGTTTGAGCGATTCCTTGAAACTGATAGAACATCTCTGGGAGAAAGCGGGCAATCTTTCCATTTGCTTCAACACGAATGTTTTTGGCCTTGAAAAGGATTCGTTTTGCTCCCGCAGCAAAATCACCTGCTTGCCAGCCTAATGCCGTAAGGCCTGCAAACACTTGAGTTTTGTCGTTGGTCCATTCGCCACCAAGGTTCAAATTTCCGAAATGTCGAATGTTCAGACTGTCTAGGTCGTTCTGTTTTCGAGCGTATTCACCTTCAGTGAATATTCGGATGCCGTTGAGGAGCAAGAGGGAAGTTTTATTTCGAAGGTGGGTAATGTCTTGACGATCTCGAAAGCTAGTTGCCGTTGGGATGAAGTCGAATTCTCTGAGATAGAAATCTAGGTTGGGCTGTTTGTCGATGTAGTCGTAGAAACTTCGGTGAAACTTGGTTT
Organism: uncultured Flavobacteriales bacterium; assembly: GCA_963968755.1. Taxonomy (GTDB): domain Bacteria; phylum Bacteroidota; class Bacteroidia; order Flavobacteriales_G; family Salibacteraceae; genus UBA4419. Next base: position 2,679 of record CAXAIH010000230.1, on the reverse strand, counting down.
CGTTGATCAGCACCGGTCCGGCCAACATTTCTTTGATCTGAATTAGGGAATCGGCTTTGGATGTATATGGGGCTATGGAATCAATCTTGGCTGGGCCTAATTTGAAGTATTGCCTCACATATATTTCTTGTTGGCTCACGGAGTTGCTCGCTGAGCTCAGGTTAATCTCCTCACCGGCTCGCGCGTCTAATGATTCAAAACCTCCATTTTCATCATTTACTCCGGCGTTATAGGATGCACTCGCAAAGAGGGAATAGCGCTTTTTTCCAAGGTATGAGGTGTAAAGTCTAAAGGCATTGGAAATGCTCTTTCGTTGTGCCCACCACCCTTCGTAGCTCATGCGGCGGAAATCAACCCCCACGTTCCAGTTTTTACTGATGTTTTGGTTGTGTTCAATGTTCAAGGATTCTTCCCGCCTTCCTCCCAAGGTGTAGGTTCCTTTGGTAAAAGGTTGAGAAAAATAACAAAAAACTACTTCTTCAGCGCGTAGTCTGTATCCATCGAGCTGGTCGAAGTTCCACTCCATGCCTAAATCGTTGTTGAAGTCAGCCAACATGGAAATCCGCGCCGATCCAAAGTTCCCTAGCCAGTTTTGGAAGCGATGCACGTTTGGGTAAAAGTCGCGATGCCAAGTATTAAGACTGCTGTCGAGCTGTTTGTAATCGGTGCTGTCTGGAATCTGGTAATCTTCGAGGGTGTAGGTTCGAAAGAAGCGCTCCTTTTTTAGGGAATCAGTTTGTGAAAATGAACTGAAGGCGGAAGCAAGAAAAAGAAGAATGTAGAGCGTTTTGTTCAAGAGAAGATAATCTGTGCGCAAAAGAACGAAAAGCACAACAAAGATTGTGCTAGAGTAGCTTAAAACATCTAGGCTTATTTGAGCCTCACTTAAGAATAAGAAAAGTAGGAGGAGAGCATTGGTGTTAAGCCAAGCTTCTGCTTGCAGGCAGAAAAAGAAGGGGCTTGTTCAGTTTCGCTTCAATACTTGGTTAACTGTCCTTAAGCCAACAATAAGTGGGGAAACTCTGTAATTGATAGTAATACTATTATATTTGCGCGGAAAGAAAACAAAATGCTCGAATTACTAAATAAGGTAAATATCCAAGTCAAAGGGGAGGTCTGTTTGAAAGACCCTGCCTCGAGTGAATTGGGTGCCAAGATTTTTAATGAGGGTGTTCAGATGATTGATAAGATGGGCATGGAGTCTTTCACCTTCAAGAAATTGGGTGAGGCCATTGGATCGACAGAAGGGTCCATCTATCGTTATTTTGAAAATAAGCACAAGTTTTTGCTTTACCTCACTTCTTGGTATTGGTGCTGGACGGAGTATCGTCTTGTTTTTCGAACGGCAAATATTGACTCTGCAGAAGAGCGCCTTGAGCGCGCTTTGGCTCTATTAACCTCCCCCGCAGAAAATGACATTGTTTTTGGAGAAGTAGACCAAGAAGCTCTGCATAGAATTGTAATTTCGGAATCCGCAAAATCATTTATGACGAAAGAAGTGGATGAGGACAATCGTATTGGGGCTTATTTGGCCTACAAACAACTGGTTTCTAGGGTGAGCAATTTAATTTTGGAAATTAATCCGAACTATAAGTACCCGCATATGTTGGTATCGACAGTGTTGGAGGGAGCCCACCACCAGCGGTACTTTGCGGAGCACTTGCCGAGGCTCACTAATGTGGTTAAGGGAGAGGATGCAGTAGGTGAGTTTTATAAGACAATGGTTTTTAATACCATTCAAGTGAAATGTTAGTGAGAAAGCGAAATAGTGAAGTCTTGAAGATGCTGCGCATGCTGGGAAACTCTGCTGTGCTTCTTGTTTTGTTGTCTTTTCTTACCATCGGCTTTAGCTCTAATCATCTCGAGCTTTTGGGTTTCGATCATACTGAGATCGTGAAGGAGACTAAGGACAGCGAGGAGAAAGAAAAAGAGACTAAAGAAGAAATCAAAATAGTTGAAGAATCAAGTCAGCGCACTTTCTTAATTGAGTTGGCATTGAAAGCGAGAAAGACACATTTCTCAGCCTTAAAGTACAGCTCTTCCTACCTTGAGACTCCCACTCCGCCCCCGGAGTTTGGATAGTTCCCGTAGAAAAAATGCTCCAATGGGTTTTAGCCCACAAAAATTTAAGGCCCTCTTGCTCAGAGGGTAATTTATCCCAATGCTTACACAGGCATTGAAACGATCCAACACAATGAACGCACATAAAAAGCCAAGCTTATTTGAAAACTTAAAAAAGGACATCCCGGCGAGTATCGTCGTCTTTTTGGTTGCCTTACCTCTTTGTTTAGGTATTGCATTAGCCTCAGGTGCACCTCTATTCTCGGGCATCATTGCAGGAATCGTTGGGGGTATCGTTGTTTCCATCTTTAGCGGATCACCCCTAGGGGTAAGTGGTCCTGCTGCAGGTTTGGCCGTAATTGTCCTTTCGTCTATTCAAGAACTAGGGAGTTTCGAAATCTTCCTTTTTTCCGTTGTAATCGCCGGTATTCTGCAATTGCTTTTGGGAGTCCTGAAAGCTGGTGTAATCGGATACTATTTCCCCTCAGCAGTCATTAAGGGGATGCTTTCTGGTATTGGAATCATCATTGTTTTAAAACAAATTCCACACGCATTCGGCTACGACAAAGATCCCGAAGGTGACTTCGCCTTTATACAAGCGGATGGTCATAATACGCT
>CAXAIH010000229.1:0-3596 GCA_963968755.1 uncultured Flavobacteriales bacterium | reverse complement strand
GTGCTTACGGCCAGCTACTTTTAACGCTCCTTTACCACACCCATCTCCGAATATTTCTTGATTCGGGCGTCAATGAGTTTTTCGGGCTCTAGTTTTTTAAGCTTCTCGACGCTCTTTTTGATCTCGGCCTTGACCGCGTTAAATGCTTTCTCCGGATTTACATGGGCTCCTCCTTCAGGTTCTTTTACAATTCCATCGATGAGTTTGTTTGTCAGCATGTCTTCCGCCGTTAACTTCAAGGCTTCAGCAGCTTGTTCTTTATAGTCCCATGTTCTCCAAAGAATGGTGGAACAGTTCTCAGGACTGATCACAGAATACCATGAATTCTGCATCATAACAACTTTATCACCAACACCTATTCCTAGGGCTCCCCCAGATGCACCTTCACCAATAATGATGCAGATGATTGGAACTTTAAGCTGAGCCATTTCAAATAGGTTTCGAGCGATAGCTTCTCCTTGCCCACGTTCTTCAGCCTCGAGGCCTGGATAGGCTCCAGGAGTGTCGATCAGCGTTACAACTGGTTTGTTAAATCTCTCCGCAAGCTTCATGAGACGCAAAGCTTTACGATAGCCCTCGGGATTCGGCATACCGAAGTTTCGATATTGGCGCATTTTGGTGTTAATCCCTTTTTGCTGACCAATAAACATGACCGTCTCACCGTCGATCATTCCAAAACCACCGACAATGGCTTTATCGTCTTTCACATTTCTGTCACCATGCAATTCAATGAAATCACCATCTGTGATGTGCTCAATGTATGAGAGTGCGTAAGGCCTTTCTGGATGACGAGAAACTTGCACTCGCTGCCATGGGCTGAGTTTTGAATAGAGCTTTTTTCTCGTCTCTTTTATTTTTTTCTCTAATCCTTTGACAATGTCTTTAACATTGACATTCTCTTTCTCATTCAATTCACGAGCTTTGTCAAGTTGGTCTTGAAGCTCTTTTAGTGGTTCTTCGAAATCGAGATAAACGGGCATCTGAGTACTTTACAATGACGAGCAAAAGTAGCAAATTTGCCATTTCTTATATTCCTGAAAATCAAGCTATAGTAGATTGATAAGCTTTTCTAACGCCAAAATAAACCTCGGGCTCTTCGTCGGTCAAAAACGCAATGATGGTTTCCATGAAATCAAGAGTTTGTTTTTGCCCATTCCCCTGTACGATGTCTTGGAGGCTATTCCTTCGAAAACAATTGAACTTAATTCTTTCGGAAGGCCCATACCGCCGGGTGAGAATCTGGTAAGCAAGGCAAATAAAATTTTGATGGAGCGGGAGGGGATGCTGGCCTATCAATGGCATCTTTTGAAAAATATTCCTATCGGAGCAGGCCTGGGTGGCGGCTCGTCAAACGCTGCTAAAGCCCTGCAACTGATGAAGCCCGATTCAGACCTGCGCGATCTAGCTGCTGAGCTTGGTAGCGACTGTCCGTTTTTTCTAGAAGATAAGCTGTGTCTGGTGGAAGGACGCGGTGAAAAGCTCAGTCCACTGACCACAGAGAGAAAAACGTACCATCTGCTTTTGATCAATCCGGGAATTCATGTTTCAACAGGAGAGGCATATGCAGGAATTTCGAAACGGGAGGTATTTCCCGATATACTTTCGATTTTTGGCCAAGGTCTGAAAAGTTGGAAAGGGCAGCTCGTGAATGATTTCGAAGAGACTGTGTTTCAGCTTTATCCCCAAGTAGGTGAACTGAAGGAACGTCTGTATGCCCATGGCGCCATCTATGCTTCCATGAGTGGATCGGGCTCGTCGCTATTTGGGATTTTTGATCAAGCGCCTGATTTACTCAATCTACCCTCGAGTTATTTTCAACGGAGAATGGAGATCCTTATTTAGGTGCAACCCGGTACAAGTAGACCGCAAGTATTCCGAAAATAATATTAGGAATCCAAGTTGCGATGAGCGGGTTAAAGCCTGCATTTGTAGCATACACCGCACTTACTTTCATGCTCATAATGAAGGCAAACACGATCAGAATTCCGAAGGCCAAATGAAGGCCTAGACCTCCACGAACTTTTCGGCTCGAAACAGCAACACCTATTAGAGTGAGGATGTATGTTGAAAAAGGCAAGGCAGTGCGATTGTAGAGCTCAAGCTGATAATAACTCACATATTCAGAGCCTTCATCTTTACTTTTCTCAATAAAGGCACTGAGCTGTTTGTAATCCATCGCTTGCGTATGCGAGTCTATTCTACGCTCAAAATCAGCTGGAGTGAAATTGAACGACTCTCGATAATCAACCCCTTTCTCCAAATACTCCTCTTCGCCATCATAGGTTCGAATCACATAATTCTTGACAAGCCATTTCTGTTCGAGGCTGTCCCATCGCGCATAATCACCAATGATTTTCTTCTTTAAGTCGCCATCATCCCATATTTCGTAGGCGAATTTATAGCCGATGTCTTTCACAGCGTTATAACTTTCGAAATAGACAAACTTGTCCGGTTCCACTTGCCGGTGAATGTTCCGATCGTAATTCCGGTAAGGTGAGCGGATATAAGTTTCCTCAAATTCAAGTCGATTCACATTCGCGTGCGGGACGAGCCAATGATTCAGGAAGAGGGCAGTTCCAGCTAATAGACTCGCTCCAATAAAATATGGGAGCAACATTCTTTGAAAGCTGACCCCTGAACTCAAGACAGCAACAATTTCCGTATTGCTCGCTAATTTGGAAGTAAAAAAGATGACCGAAATAAAGATCAGCAGGGGACTCAGTAGGGTGGAGAAGTACAGCACAAAGTTGAGGTAGTAGCTGAAGATGATCTTGGAAATAGGAGCTGAATTCTTGAAGAAATCATCAATCTTTTCTGAAATATCAAAAACTACGGCGATCAGCATAATCACCATTATCATGAAAAGAAAGGTGGTTAAAAACCGCTTTAAGATGTACCAGTCTATTTTCTTCATAAACGATGCGCAAGTCGCTTAACCATCATGTCTTTCCATTCGGAAAAGTCGCCCTGCAAAATGTGTTCCCTTGCATCTTGTGCTAAACGCACATAGAAACTTAAATTGTGTATCGAGGCGAGTTGTGGGCCCAACATTTCGCCAGCTGCGAAGAGATGTCTCAGGTAAGCCTTGCTGTAAAAGCTGTCGAGACTTGAGCTTCCGTTCGGATCGATTGGAGAGAAATCACGTTCCCATTTCTTATTTCGGATATTGATGATACCCTCCGAAGTGAAAAGTTGACCGTTTCGGGCGTTTCTTGAAGGCATAACGCAGTCGAACATATCGATGCCAAGAGCAATGTTTTCGAGGATGTTCACGGGGGTTCCAACACCCATCAAGTAACGAGGTTTATCCTTTGGAAGAATCTCTGTAACCAAGGCGCACATGGCGTACATGTCCTCATGCGGTTCTCCAACCGAAAGACCGCCAATGGCATTCCCAGGGCCTTCTGTTTTGGCTATGAATTCTGCACTTTGCTTTCTTAGCTCAGGATAAACACTTCCTTGTACAATCGGAAAGAGATTCTGCTCATACCCATAAAGACCTCCTGTGTTTTTCAATGCTTCAATGCACCTCAGGAGCCATCTGTGCGTCATGTGCATACTGTTTCGAGCATAATCTTCAGGACACGGATACGGCG
>CAXAIH010000228.1:0-3604 GCA_963968755.1 uncultured Flavobacteriales bacterium | reverse complement strand
GATGTAGATGTAATCGGCTCCAAAGGACTTTGGTCTGAGATTGAACTTCTCGGCATGATTCACTCGGGCTTTTCAAAACTAGGTTTGAGCGATGTGGTGGTGAAATTGAATCACCGAAAAATTCTAGCAGGAGTTGTTGAAGTGATAGGCAAAGCCGACATGCTCATTCCAATTACGGTCGCCATTGATAAGATGGACAAAATCGGTATGGAAGGCGTTCAAAAGGAGCTTCTTGAAAAAGGGCTTTCTGAAAATGAAATTGGACAACTTCAGCCCATGCTGGAGGGAGAAAATGATCTCAGTTCCATACGCGACTTTCTTGCCAATTCTGAGCTTGGGATGCAAGGCTTGGACGAGTTGGAGTTTATACTCAGGCAGTGCGCACGGCAGAACTACAAGGTACAAGTGGATTACAGCCTTGCTCGCGGGTTGAATTATTATACCGGAGCCATCATTGAGGTGGTGCATCCCGACTTCCCTTCCAGCATTTGCGGAGGCGGGCGCTACGACGACTTAACCGGGATTTTTGGACTTCCAAACGTTTCAGGAGTAGGCATCTCCTTCGGTGCAGACCGAATTTATGATTTGCTTGAGGAGAAGAACCTATTCCCTACCAGCTTGGAAAAATCCGTCGACGTTCTATTCTTGAATATGGGAGATGAAGAGGCTGCTCTTTCGATGGAGCTTTCCAAATCACTTATTGAAGCAGGTTTCTCGAGCATGCTTTACCCCGAGAATAAGAATTTCAAGAAGCAGATGAAATACGCCAACGAGATTGGAGTAAAAAAGGTAGTGATCATTGGAACCGATGAACTGGAGAGTTCTGAGCTCTCGTTAAAGGACATGGAAAGTGGAGAGCAGATCCGCATTGCACAATCTGAACTCATCAAGGCTATTTAATCATGAGTGAAATCTTAGGCACAGGCGATTTGGATTTAATGGAACTCCATGAGTTCTTCTACTCCGGTGAGAAACTAGCACTCGACACAAAAAGTAAGAAGAGAATTAAAGATTCGCGCCTTTCCCTAGAAAAGTACCTCAAGAAGGTTAAGAAAACGATTTACGGAATAAACACAGGTTTCGGTGCTTTGCACAGCACACAGATCAGCGACGACAATCTAGGTCAACTTCAAAAAAATCTTGTCATGAGCCATGCCTGTGGCACGGGTGATGAAATTGATGAAGAGCTTGTGCGCTTGATGCTCTTATTGAAAGCACGTGGTCTTTCTTATGGGCATAGTGGAGCTCAAGTTGAGACAGTTGAACGTCTCACGAAATTCTACAACCTAGGCATCTCACCCATTGTATTTGAAATGGGAAGTTTGGGAGCTTCCGGTGACCTTGCTCCTTTGGCTCATCTTTCATTGCCTTTGCTTGGACTGGGTGATGTAAATGTGCGTGGCGTTCGTGCAAGAGGAGCTGAACTCGAAGCGCTCTATCGCTTGAAGCCTATCGAATTAAAATCCAAGGAAGGCTTAGCCCTTTTGAATGGAACCCAGTTCATGCTTGCACATGGTATTTGGGCCTCTTGGCATGCCGAAGATTTATTCAAGAAAGCGAATCGAATTGCGGCTATGTCGATCGATGCATTTGACGCGAAGCTTGAACCTTTCCATCCAAACCTTCACAAAATCCGAAAGCAGCCCGGTCAACTTAGGGTGGCTAATGAAATTTCAGAATTGCTTAAAGGAAGTGAGATTTCTGCACAGGATAAAAAGCACGTTCAAGATCCTTACTCCTTCCGTTGCATTCCCCAAGTGCACGGTGCAGTGTCTGATATTCTTGCTCAAGTTCAAGAAACATTTACGCGCGAATTAAATTCCGTTACCGACAACCCAACCTACTTCCCAGAAGATGACATGGTCCTTTCGGGAGGTAATTTCCATGGAGAAGCTTTAGCCATGGCCATGGACTTTCTTGCGATCGCCTTGAGCGAGTTGGGTAGCATTTCGGAGCGACGTATTTATAAGCTCATCAGTGGTGTCCACGAATTGCCCCCATTTCTTGTTGCGAATCCAGGGCTCAATTCAGGCTTTATGATTCCGCAGTACACTGCAGCCAGTATTGCAAGTCAGAACAAGCAATTGGCTTACCCAGCTTCAATAGATTCCATCGATTCATCTGCAGGTCAAGAAGACCATGTAAGTATGGGAGCAAACTCTGCTACGAAGCTAAAACGAGTTGTTCTCAACGTTCAGCGCATTCTTAGCATCGAGATGATGGTTGCTTGTCAGGCCCTTGATTTCCGGAGACCTTTAAAGACTGCTGAATCTCTTGAGTATGACCTTAAGGCCTTCAGACGTTCTGTTCCTTTTGTAAAGGAAGATATGGAACTCCATCGCTTAATGCGTGCTGCCGAAGAGCATCTCTTTCCCAAAAATTAGGTCATAAAAAAACCCCCTTTCTCGAAAGAAAGGAGGTTCAAAAAAAACGTTGGTACTAGTTACCTAGGGTAACCTTCGTACTACGCACTCCATCACCATCCACCAAACGAACGATAAAGGTTCCATTTCCAAGTTCTGGAAATAGAATTGAGCCTTCAGCTGTGTTTGCGTCTAACACCAAACGGCCTTGAAGGTCGAAGATGTTTACGCTTGTAAGACCATTTGACTCAAATGTCAATGCACCATTGTTCACGTATACAGAAGACGAATAAGCAGCTTGAAGCTCATCGATAAGGGCTGGTGGTCCAGGCTCTTCGATTTCAAATGCCTCGTTGCAAAAACGACCTACCGTTGGATCTGAGTTTGGGTTGTACGGGTTGTACATTGGCCAGCAGCAAATATCAAAGTCTCCTGAAGTAGGAAGCATATATTGTGTGCGTAGAAATGCATTCACTGATCCACCTGGTGCAACAGTTTGATTCAAGTTAGAAAGAATCAAACCACCTTGATCCTGTCCGTCAATACTCCAACCAAAGGTCAAAGAATCACCCATTTGAAGAGTTGAATCTAAGTTGTTATCCCAGCTAAACCATAGGATTACCGTATCACCAGGCATCAACTCATCGTTCTCAATTCGTTGAGAATTCTGATTTGTGAAATAGATGTCGGTTACATCGATGTTGTTCTGAGCACTAAGGCTAGAAGCAGCTATTATAAAAAAAGAGAGAAATAGAATTTTTTTCATGATTGATTTTAAAACGAGTGAATAAAAAAAACCACCCACAAAAGTGGATGGTTTAGGTTGAATTGGTTGTTCTTAATACTTTACGAACTTCAGACTCTGGCAAATTCCATTGGCATGTAAGTTCACCAAATAAACTCCTTCAGCCTGAGCACTAAAGTCGAAGTAACGGCTCTGAAGGCCACTACCTGAAAGGTTCATTTTTTCTTCCATCACAAGCTGACCTGTTAGATCAACAACTTGAACATCAACGTCTAAGTTCTGACTTGCTGAATTCATGCTTAGAAACAATTTATCGTGAGAGTAGAATGCCGCTGCTTTACCAAGGTCCATTTCTACGTCGCGAACGGAGATTCCGCTTCCACCTGTATCTGAAGCAAAAACTTTGATGTCGTCACAAACTTCGGTAGAAACCCCTGAAACGTCTCCATACACAGCGTTGTATGTGTTTCTTGCACAGATGCTTCTAGTTCCAGCA
>CAXAIH010000227.1:0-3629 GCA_963968755.1 uncultured Flavobacteriales bacterium | reverse complement strand
GGCTTAAAGTTCGCTAAGAAACACCCACGCGTATTCCTAATATATGGGCCACCCCAAGGATATGAAGAAAGGTCTAGCCCACCACGAGCGGCATACTCCCATTCTGATTCCGTTGGTAATCGGAAATCTTGAACCCAAGTTCCATCATACTGACGCAGGTGGTCGTTGAACAATTGAGTTCTCCAAATACTGAATGCCCTTGCCTGCTTCCAACTCACTCCTACCACTGGATAATCATCATAAGCTGGGTGCCAGAAATACATGTTTGTTAATGGCTCATTGAACGAATAGGTAAAGTCGTGAATCCAGCAAAGTGTATCAGGGTAAACATTGATTTCATCTCTACGGATAAAGACCGAACGGTCGGTTAATCCCCTTTCTCGAAGGTTATCACCATTAATGGTTGGATTCTTTCGGGCTGCATCATTCCAATCAATCCAGAAATACTCATAAATCAATTTTCGTGAATCTAGCTCACGTCGACGATAGAAACGCTCGTATTCTGGCAGAAACATAACAGCTAAGGCCTCACGTTCGTCCGGATCATCCCAATCAATTCGAGTTCTCCAGTTTAGATACGGAGGCTCAATATCCTCTCCATACTGGTTTTGAGTAATGAAATAGTCTTCTTCGCTTACTTCTTCCCCAAGAATTTTTCTTGCAATAGAATCACGCACCCAGTATACAAACTGGCGGTACTCGTTGTTGGTCACTTCAGTCTCGTCCATATAGAAGGGGGAAATAGAAACCGTCTTCGAACGAGAGGTGTAAGAATATGGTGCATCCTGATCACTTGGCCCCATGTTATAACTACCAGGGGGTATATATAGCATGCCAACAGGATCTTGTTGATACCAAATGACGCGGTCTTGCACGCCTGTAAGTTGTCCGTCGTTAGTTGTGCCACATGCACTGAACAGGGCCGCGACGACGATGGAAAATAGTACCTTCTTCATGATCCCATTTTAGAGTGAAGCAAATGTAAATTTTTATTTCAGTTCTATCCAATCCGCAAAATACACTGGTTCCAATAGTACGATAACTGGAACGTCAATGTTTCTGGAAAATTATAAGAACAAGACGGTTCTGTGACGTTGAACTTTAACTGGAGGGGTAATTTTAAAGCAGTAATTCAACATGATTTCATGCGAACCACTATGTCCAGTGTTTAACCTATTCAATCCAACGTCGTAAGAGTATCCTACCCTTAAACGCCCCGGCCCTAGGCCATCATAGAAAAATCCGAGGATCGGCGCTATGGCGTCCTCTAGTCTGTAGCTTATACCTCCCCAAAACATATCTCGGTAGAGTGCGCTTATGTTGATATCCACCTGAGCAACCTTGGTATCGAATTTAACTAAAGTCGATGGCTGTAGCGAAATATCCGATGAAAGGTCATAAATATAACCTGCTTGAAGGAAGAAATGACGCGTCACGGTGTAGTTCTCTGCAACTTCACCTGCTGGGATGTGCGTTGTCGATAAACCCGCATATAATCTGTCGGTATTAAAATACACTCCAAAATCAAGATCGAAGGTTGTACCTGTCATGGCATTTGCAAAAGCAAGAGTTGGATCATCTTCACCTTTTGTGGCGTCCTCTCTCAATGTAACCCATTGATCACCAGCAATCTTTGTTTGAAACGCTCCAATTCCAATTCCCACACCGAGGAATCCAATTCCGATCGGTTGACGAAAAGAGTAGGCTAATTTTCCACCCGTATAACTAATTGGTCCAATTTGATCACCGTAGACACTTCCTCCTATACCTCCATGAACTAATTTCCAAGGTGTATGTCCAGAAACCATATATGTTCTTGGATTACCATCGTATCCAGCCCATTGCTCACGAAATAAAGCCGTAAAACAACTTTGATTCGTGGCTCCAGCATAGGCAGGATTCGGAAACAGTCTATTGAACATGTTCATCGAAAACTGAGGGTCCTGCTGTGCGTTAGCTGAAGTCGCAATGAGAAGTAGGGCAGCGAAAATCAGAAAAATGTGTTTCATACAGTTGCTTGATGAGGCTCGTTTGAGTTCGGCTAAAATATGAATTCTAAGAAATATATCCGAATGATAAAGGTAAGAAAAAGAAAACTTACCCGTTCACGTTAGCTAAACTTCTCGTAATTACGGCGCCATTTGGATGGAATTTCATCCTTACAGGCTTGCTCGTAATCCTTGTAAGAACATGGGACTAGCTGATGTCTCTCGTACTTACTTAACTTAGATTGAGGCAAGGGAACATCCATCCACCATCGCTCACTAAGAAGGTTTTTATAAAAGATAATTTCACCCAAATCATTCTCTGAAGTAACGGTATACTTCAAGAAATCCGTCCGATTTATAACTGGTGAGTCGTTCTTTCTGCTGTAAAAACCATCGATGAAATACCATATCATATGAGCTAATAGATGCGGACTTTGCTCTCCAGCTTGGCTTGGCCTTAAATTATAAAAGCCTATCGAGCTAAGCTTATCACTTAAGCCGGCATAGCGTGTAATTGCACAGGCCTCTTCTCCGTAAAAACCATTTGGGGTTGGCTTTAAGCTACCAGAGCAATCAGATGCCTTTATCGAGTTAAGGTCGAAGCTGAGCAAATCAGCGTTGCGCACGATGGGCTCAACTTCCTTTAAATCGCCCCGAACATTACCCAATCTATAATGATCGAACTTCAATTTATCCATCAGCTCAAGCTCGTCAGGACGAACGAAATAGGATTGATACCCTAAATTACTGAAATTGTACAGGTAGTTCGGATGGCTAAGAATAATCTTGTTTAAGTATGATTCGAATCCAATAGGACTGTCAACATCCCCAAGGTCGAAGCTATAATCCACGCTCACAAGATTCATCACCTTCTCCTCCTCTTCGTATGCGCAGTAGGAGGCGTAGGTCAAATCTTGACTGCCACCAATAATTATTGGCAAGACTTTATTCGCAATGCATTCACCTACAATTTGTGTAACCGCCAAATAGGTGTCACTGAGTTTTTCGCCTGGAACGACGGAACCCAAATGAAGAAGCTTTAAATTTAAAAACGGATTAGACAAGCTAAAAAGGGCGTCTTCTACCCCTTCTATTTCTTCGGCGATTCCAAGCTCAGCTCCGCGGTATTCCGGAATAAAGAGAACGGCTAAGTCGAACTCGGATAGCTCATGCTCATCGGCAATCGCATTCGCGGAATTACCAAGGGTACCTTTCTGGTAATTTTCGGGAGAATGTAAATCTGGGGGGCTTAAATAAATTCTACTTTCCAAAGTAGAGCAAATTTAAATTCGCCTTAGGCCTTCTTTTTACGACCCCGAGTAGACTTTTGAACAATCTCAGATAAAGCTACACATTCCTCATAGGTAAGGCTCTCAGGAGCTTTGTCCTTTGGGATTTTAACATTCTTTTTGCCGAACTTTATATATGGCCCGTATCTTCCATCAAGAACGCGAACATCCTCGTTTTCCTCAAATGTCTTGATCACTGCTTTTGAATCCTTCTCACGTTTCTCCTTCACGAGGAAAATAGCATCCTCAAGTGAGATGGTATCCTTGTCGTAGTCCTTTCCCAAGGAGGTGAATTTTCCTTTATGGCGTACAAATGGACCAAACCTTCCTTCGCCAATGATTACTTCTTCAT
>CAXAIH010000226.1:0-3635 GCA_963968755.1 uncultured Flavobacteriales bacterium | reverse complement strand
AACAATGCAGGCGTAATTAGAGGTATGCACTTTCAACAGCCACCAGAAGATCACAGTAAGATTGTTTACTGCACAAATGGTCGCTTATTGGATGTTATTCTCGATCTGCGAAAAAGCTCGCCTTCATACGGGAAGTCCATTGGCATTGAGTTGAGCGGCGACAATTTCAAGGGAGTGTACCTTCCAAAGGGATGTGCGCATGGCTTTGCTGTTCTTGAAGACGAAACCTGCATGGTTTACCTAACCTCAACTGTGCACAGTCCTGAACATGACTCTGGCGTTCTTTGGAACTCATTTGATTTCAAATGGCCATTTGAAAATCCCACTCAGTCTGAGCGCGACTTGACATTTAAAACTTTCACTCAATTCACAAATCCATATATTTAAGCTAAGCTTTGAAGGGCATTATTTTCACTGAGTTAATGGAGTATGTTGAAGAGAACTTCGGTCTGGAAATGGTCAACAAAATGACCGAAAATCCCAGGCTCGCTTCTTCAGGTGATTACACAGCTGTAGGAACCTATCCGCATGAAGAATTGTTTCAATATTTGTCCATTCTTTCTGAAAGCTCAGGAATGTCGATAGAAGATATTGTGATGCTATTTGGAAAGCTCTTTTTCACTTCTAGAGCAACTCGAGAACCATATACACGCAGAAGAGGTCCTAAAACTATATCCTGATTCTGAGCTACCTTCCATTGAACATCATCGGATAAATGAGAATGAACTCGAATTAACTTACACTTCTGCTAGAGGGCTTAGTACTTTCACTTATGCGATTATTTTAGGAACAGCAGACTACTTCGATGAGGAGCTCAAAGTTGTTCGAGAGATCCAACAAACAGCACCTGTTGAAATTACCAAGCTTCGCCTAAGCAGAGGCAAATAATGGATTCGACAGAAATTCTCAAAGTACTTAAAAGAGAAAAAGCCGCCACAGCAGAATCCATCCTTGAAATAAAGAGCCTTGAACTATTCCAGGCAAATCAAGAACTCGAGAAACCCAACCTTGAGTTGGATTCTAGAGTTGCCTACAATGGCTCCGGCGATGCTCCTCCTGCTGAGCGAGAACTCCGTTTTGATATCAGCACCTCAAGCTGGACCGATTAGGAGCAGGATCTACTTCCGATGGACCTAAGAGGTATTGCTGATGTCGGCGGAGATGTGAGTTATATCCTTAGTGGAATCGTGGCCGGCCGCAAGGTGAGTAAGAAGCTTATTCGAATAGACATGCGAGCTCTCAGCGTCTCAGCTGTAGAAGAACTTAAGCTGCGAGCTTATCCGAATACTAGTATTGATAAATTCCGCCTTGAAGGGCTCGAATTCGAGCCCCAACAAATTCAGATGTTTGACCGACTAGGCCGCGAGCAGTCTCTGCAATGGAGTATCATAGATGAGGAAATCCGATTCGAATCTAGAAGTTCGTCCGGCACCTACTTTCTCTTTTTCAAGAACGAGTTTCAAGCAAGAAGCATACGCCTCCTTATTCACTAATTTCTAGAAATATTATGTCACCAGCGCACGCATTTTATTCAGCTTTTAAGGACTTAGACGATGTTGGGATGAATGCAACATATTCCTATACGGTTCTGTTTTCTGATTCTGCTTTTGGTGAGCTTGACGCGGATAGAGTTCGGGCAATGTGGTCGATGTTATGCGGCTCGCAAAAAAGTACTGACTTCCGTCTAAACTTCGAAGTTCTTGAAGAGTCTGAATCGAAGGCCATCGTGCACTGGGAGGCCTTCTATACCTTCAGCCAAACGGGGAGAAAAGTACACAACAAGATTCGCGCTGAGTTGAGCCTTGAAGGAGGTGAAATCGTTGAACACAGTGATTCCTTCAACTTATATTCATGGTCGAAACAAGCCCTAGGTTTTCAAGGCCTACTAATTGGTTGGAGTCCATTCTTCAAGAAGAAACTGCAAGTACATACCAACAGGATGTTCGATCGCTGGATCGCAAAACAACAGGCTAGCTGATACTGGGAAACAACTTCTTGAATTTGCTTGGAGCTACGGTGGAGAAACGCTTGACTTCTCCAGTTGTTGGATGAGGAAAGCTAAGCGCGAGGGCGTGTAAAAACATCCCTTTTCCTTTCAAAACCTTATCGTCTTCCCGGTATAGCTTATCTCCCAGTATCTGATGTCCCAAGTCTGCCAGATGAATCCGAATTTGATGTCGTCTTCCTGTAAGTGGAAAACATTTGAGCAAAGAAAGTGCACCAAAACTCTCCGAAGGAATTTTTGAAATCAACTCGAAAGAAGTCATGGTCTCCTTACCATCGATGTTCAGCTTGCTCTCAAATCTAGCATCGCATGTTCCATGCACAACTGCCAGGTATTCCTTCTCGACATTTCGCAGCTCAAAAGCACGGTTCAAGGAAATAACAGAAGATCTCGTCTTGCCAATAAGAACAATACCAGAAGTAGCGTAATCTAAGCGGTGAATAGCTTGAGGCTTCGTTAAGGAATCATCAGAAATACTCTGTTTTAGGTTGAAAGGCAGACTATGTTCTAAGGTTCTGAACTTATTGCCGCTCACTTCAATGCCCGCAGGTTTGTGAACAAGCGCCATAACCTCGTCCTCATAAACAACTTCAAGGGCTAATTCAAGTACTGGAATGTTCTTGCGGTCCTCAAAAGAATAGACCTCGATCAGCTCTCCTCCTCTTAGCCGATCTCCCGTATACCCAAGTTTACCGTCAATAAAAATGAGTCCACGTTTTATTGAAATTTTGAGTTGTTTCCTGGAAGGAATTGTTTTAAAGTTTTGGAAATCATAGTCGGAAAGACGAGTTTCAACTTCAAGCGAATCGACCTTATGATATTCCAGTAAATCGCCTTCAGGCTGCTCAGCTTTCATAATGCCTTCGAAACTAATGATTCAATTAAGTTCAAAAATCCTATTTTGGATGCCAGTTTAAACCTTGACATGTTTTCGGGAAATACCATCGTCAGGGTCTTGGTGGTTTAACACTTAAATTCATGGAATCTGAAGCAAAATCCCGCGGAATTACGGTGCTTTTAGGGGTTATTACAGGGAACAACATGGAAAGCGTTCGGCTCTTTCGTGCTTTGGAATACGACAAATGCACGCACTTTAAAGAGGTTGGTGTAGTTTGTTGAAGTTCGAGATTTAGTTGTATTTATAAAACTTTTCTAAATGAAAAACAAACAAGAAATCGTCTCCAATTGGCTCCCGCGCTATACTGGGGCTAAACTGGAAGAATTTGGTGAGTACATCCTGCTAACCAACTTCAGCAATTACTTAAAGATTTTCTCGGATCAGGAAGGAGTTCCGATCATTGACAAAGAGAAAGCTATGCCCATGGCTACATCGGGAAACATTACGCTCATCAACTTTGGCATGGGAAGCGCCAATGCCGCAACTGCCATGGATTTGCTTTCAGCAATAAGCCCCAAAGCAGTGCTGTTTCTTGGAAAATGTGGTGGACTCAAAAAGAAAAACAAGATAGGTGACGTAATCCTCCCAATCGCTGCCATACGTGGTGAAGGAACCAGCGACGACTACTTCCCAACAGAAGTTCCTGCCCTCCCCTCTTTCAATCTTCAAAGAGCAGTTTCACATGTAGTTCGAAATCACAATACAGATTATTGGACTGGTACAGTGTATACC
>CAXAIH010000225.1:0-3639 GCA_963968755.1 uncultured Flavobacteriales bacterium | reverse complement strand
TATGTTAGCCATTGGTGCAACAGACAGTTCACGCTGGCGTTCAGGCTTCTCATCTTTTGGACGAGGAGTCGACCCACGCATCAAGCCAAATGTAATGGCACAAGGAAGCTTTGTTTATGTCTCAGGACTGAACTCAAATGGGAATAGCATGGTGGGTTTTAATTTCGGAACCTCCTTCTCCTCTCCCCTAATCGCTGGAGCTGCAGCCTGTCTGTGGCAAGCAAACCGTGAACTAAGCGCGTGGGAAGTAAAGTCGATTATTGAGGAAAGCGCCTCGCAATATTTTTGGCCCGATACCATTCATGGATATGGAATCCCAGACTTCGGGAAAGCGCTTGATCTGGCTACCAAAGCACCACCCTCATAATTTACCACAAGCTTATTTCCAAACCCTTCTAATGGCATTGTTCATTTGAAGTTTTTCATCCCGGAAAACACGAGCTCGGAACTCGAGGTCTACGATATTACAGGTAAAAGACATGCGTCGAAAAGCTTCAGTGGATTCAAGGGAAAAAACATCCAAAGCTTCGATTTCTCCCACTTGGCCTCCGGACATTACCTCCTAAAATTGAAAAACACCTTCTTTCAAGAAGTCTTGCGCCTCGAACTGCTTCCTAAACAATAGCATTTCAAGTATTTGGATCTGTCCAAATAGTACTTTTACGCCTCTATGGGAAGGCGAAAAAAATTCGAGATAACTGAGTTGGTTGCAGAGGACATCTCCTCTGACGGGCGAGCTATAGGTCGCAGTGAAGGAAGGGCAGTATTTGTGAAGGATATGGTACCGGGCGACAATGCGCGCGTTCGGGTATTCCGAAAACGGAAATCCTACTTAGAAGCGGAGCTTCTTGAATTGAACGAAGAGTCGCCTGACCGCATAGCAGCTAATTGCCCCCACTTTGCCCATTGTGGTGGATGCAAGTGGCAGAATTTCAAGTACGACAAACTGGTGGAGCTTAAAGATCGTCATGTTCGAATCGGCTTTCAAAAACTAGCACATTGGGAACCGACTGCTTATGAGCCTATCATTCCTGCTGCTACCCACTACGGTTACCGAAATAAACTGGAATTTACCTTCTCGAATAAGCGCTGGTTGAGTCCTGAGGAAATTGAATCAGGCGAAGAGTTTGATCACCGAAATGCACTCGGCTTTCACGTAGCTGGAATGTTCGACAAGGTGATTGACGTGCATTACTGCCTCTTGCAAGGAAGTGAAGAAAATGCGATAAAAAATGGACTGCGCACTTTTTCTCTTGACCAAGGCCTGAGTTTCTACGACATCCGTGAAAACCATGGGCTGATGCGCAACTTAGTTCTCAGAAACAACAGTAAGAGGGACATTTTGGTCATCATGGTATTCGGTGAAGACCAGCCTGAAGAAATTGCTCAAGTGATGAACTTCTTGAAGGACAATTTCAAAATTCAGTCCCTCAACTACATCATCAATTTAAAGCAGAACGACAGCATCTCAGATCAGGAAGTCATTCACTTCTCGGGAGAAACATACCTCACAGAGGACTTGCTTGGTCTAAATTTTAGAATTCAACCAAAGTCCTTCTTTCAAACCAATCAGGAACAAACGGCCAAACTTTACCAAGTTGGACTTGACTATGCAGACTTGAAAGAAGATGATGTTCTCTACGATCTGTACTGTGGAACTGGGACCATAGGACTAACGGCTGCAGATAAAGTTCAGAAACTTATTGGCGTCGAATACGTGCAAGATGCGGTGGACGATGCCGCTGAAAACGCCAAGCTCAACTGCATTGAAAATGCGGAGTTTTATGCTGGCGACCTCAAAGACATCCTTGCAGAATCCTTTGTGGAAAAGCATGGCAAGCCAAGTGTCATTATGATTGACCCTCCCCGTGCCGGAATGCACAAGGACGTAGTGGAACAAGTTCGACTCATTGGGGCGGATCGCATCGTATACATTTCTTGCAACCCGAGTACGCAGGCCCGTGATATAGAGCTTCTCAAAAACGACTACGACTTTATCAAATCAAGAGCTGTAGACATGTTTCCTCAAACAAGTCACATTGAAAACGTTGTGTTGCTGAAGAAGAAAACGAAACACGAGCAAGACTATTGGGACAAGCGCTGGGTAGATCAGCAGACTGGCTGGGATATTGGATACCCCGCCCCTGCCTTTGTTGAATATGCGAAACAACTGACAGACAAAAGCATCGATATTCTAATTCCGGGCTGTGGAAATGCCTATGAGGCTGAGCATTTACATGCCGAAGGATTCGAGAATGTTTGGGTCATTGATATTTCACCCTTGGCGCTGGAATCTTTCAACGAACGAGTTCCGAGTTTCCCTTTGGATCATCTCATTCAAGGCGACTTTTTTGCCTTAAAAAAACAATTTGACCTCATCCTTGAGCAAACATTTTTCTGTGCCATGAACCCTTCTCAGCGGGAGCAATACTGCCGACATATGGTAAAGCTTCTTAAGGAGAATGGAAAACTTGTGGGAGTTCTATTTAACGATCCACTTTTTACGGATCACCCACCCTACGGCGGTTCTCTTGAGGAATACCAGAATTTCTTCCCGAACTATTTCAAGATAAATGTGCTTGAAGCTTGTACTAACTCGATTGAATCGAGAGCTAGACGCGAAGTTTTTATCAACTTTGAAGCGAAGTAGTGATGTCGAGTCGGACCCGCATATTAGATGAAGTTCAAGTTCAAAAGAAGATCGATCGCATGGCGCATGAAATTCTGGAGAACTGCCATGGAGAGAAAAAGGTCATCCTGCTCGGCATTGCCCGACGTGGATATTCACTCGCCCAACTCATGTTCATTAAGCTCGAGGCAATAGCGAATGTTGAGCTTGTATTGGTTGAGTTGAAATTGGGCGAAAAGCTTGAAGATGCCTCCTACAAGGGTGTGGAGATCGACTTTAAAGGTCAGACCCTAATACTGATTGACGACGTTCTAAATTCAGGTGTTTCACTCATGAAAGCTGCTTCAGGCCTGATGACGAAGGAACCGGCCAGATTGCTCACCGCAGTTTTGGTTGACCGACATCATCGATTGTTCCCAATCCGCGTTGACATTGTTGGACTCACGCTCTCTACTACCATGAAAGAGCACATTGAGGTTGAATTTGGGCAAAAACCCAGAGTCTATTTGAGATAGGATTTTATCTCAGGCAGCAGAGGTTTCCAGAGTTCTTCGCTCAATTCTGTTGCATTCACTTTTACATCAGCTTGTGAATAGCTTTCTTCTCTAAGTAGGAACAATTCAGTGAGCATATTCGGTAACTCTTCCTCGGTTATTCCTTTTAGCATTGGTCTGTTGTCGGGATGTTGAGAAAGTCGGCTGATCAAGACTCCGATTGGAACTTCGAGGTACAAGCTTAGGCTGTGGGATTGAATCAAATTGAGGTTTGAAGGATTGAAAGCCGTTCCTCCGCCCAGTGCAATCACTGCTGTCGATTGTGATTCGAGAAGATTCTTCAGGTAAATTTCCTCCAAAATTCGGAAGGCTTTTTCTCCTCTTTCCTTAAAAATATCGTGTATTTTCTGTTTTTCTTGCTCCTCAATATAGCTGTCGAGGTCGAGAAATGGGCGCTGCAGCTCATTTGCTAAAGACCTGCCTAAGAAGCTTTTACCCGAGGCCATAAAGCCCATG
>CAXAIH010000224.1:0-3639 GCA_963968755.1 uncultured Flavobacteriales bacterium | reverse complement strand
CACTTCGAGTGATACAACAGCTAAGGACACACTAGTAAATGCATCTGGTTGTGATTCTGTGGTAACGCTAAAATTGACTATCAACACCATCGATAAAAGTGTTGATACCTCAAGAGACACCCTAAAGGCAATTGAGTCTGGGGCACAATACCAGTGGTTAGATTGTGGAGATAGCTACGGAATTATTGTAAGTGAAACTGGTCAATCTTTCATTGCTTCGTCAAACGGATCTTATGCGGTAGAAATAACTAAAAATGGGTGTGCTGACACAAGTACCTGTTATGATATAAACACTGTTGGATTAGGTAATTCATTTGTACTTAGCAAAGTTAAAGTCTATCCAAATCCTACAAGTGGTAAGCTAACTATTGATGCTGAAAACTATGAGGGTGTTGAAGTTTATGATGTGTCAGGCCGTTTAATTCTTGAATCTGACTTAAATACCATTGACCTTGAAGAGCAGTCTAAAGGACTTTATTTATTGAAGGTAAATGCTAACGGAACAACACAAGAATTTGAGGTTTTTAAAGAGTAGGTTGATTTTAATTAATCTCCCAAGTACTTTTTCCTTGGATTAAGGCATCTATATCGCCTTCACCCTTTTTAATATAAGCTTCTTGAACTTGAGACTCCATGGCAGTTTCATAACTCTGGCGGTCCTTAACATATAATAAGCCAAATGGGCGTGGCAGATTTCCTTCTTCGCTTGGATCTCCAAAGAAACGACTCAACATATGAGCTTTCATAGGGTCCGATTCATCGTGTACCCATAAGTCATCCAAGGAATGACCTTCTTCGAGGTCTACAATTTTTGGTGTGAAGCCATCGAGCACAATCCCTTTTGAATTGTTCTCCCCAAAAACAAGCGGCTTTCCATTTTCCACCCAAAGGGTAGAATCTTGTTTGCTATCCTTATCAGTGAGAACAGTAAAAGCACCATCGTTGAAGACGGGGCAGTTCTGGTATATTTCCAACAATGAGGTTCCTTTATGTTCATTCGCACGAATGATCAAATCCTTTAAGTGCCGTGGGTCACGATCTAAAGCACGCGCAACAAATGTTGCCTCTGCACCAAGTGCCAGCGACAATGGGTTGAAAGGGTGATCTAACACTCCATAAGGAGATGATTTGGTTACCGTTCCTTCCGGTGTGGTCGGTGAATATTGCCCTTTTGTAAGACCGTAAATCTCATTGTTGAAGAGAAGCACATTGACGTCAAAGTTTCTTCTGAGCAAATGAATGAGATGATTGCCACCGATAGAAAGACTGTCTCCGTCGCCCGTAATGATCCAAACATTGAGGTCTTTTCTAACCGCTTTTAATCCACTGGCAATAGCAGCAGCCCTGCCATGGATGGAATGCAATCCGTAGGTGTCCATATAGTATGGAAAACGAGATGAACAGCCGATTCCAGAGATAAAGACGGTATTTTCCTTTTCCATCCCCAATTCGGCGAAAGCAGTTTGAACTTGCTTCAAAATAGCGTAGTCACCACAACCTGGGCACCATCTGACGTCCTGATCGGTTTCGAAATCCTTGGCACGTAACTTAGACCCCGTCATGCGTAAATTTCTTTGATTTTGTCCACGAGCTCTGCTGAAGTAAATGGCAAGCCTTGAATTTTGGATAAGGGAATCGCATCGAGCATAAAGGTACTTCGAATGATGTGCACCAGTTGCTTCTCATTGATTTCGGGTATGAGCACATGCTCAAACGAATTCAAAACTTCAGCGGTATTCGTTGGAAATGGGTTCAAATAACGGAAATGCGCTTGCGAAACTTCCATCCCTTCCTTGTTGCAATGGTCCACAGCCATGCGGATAGAGCCATATGTTGATCCCCAACCTAGTACCAATATTTGTCCCTTTTCCGGACCTTGTTCAATTTCCAAAACTGGAATGAAATCGGCAACCCGTTCCACCTTTTCGGCCCTAAGTCGAACCATCTTCTCATGATTCTCTGGGTCGTAAGAAATATTCCCTGTAAGATCTTGCTTTTCAAGTCCACCCAATCGGTGCATAAGCCCTTCCATTCCCGGTACCGCCCATTCTCGAACCAACTTTTCATCGCGAAGATAGGGCAAGTAAGCTTCTCCCTCAGCAGGTTTCTGCTTCACTTTTGGAACATTGATTTTCGGCAAATCTTTCGATTCTGGGTAAGCCCATGGTTCTGCACCGTTGGCCAAATAGCCATCAGACAAGAAGACCACCGGCGTCATATGCTCAACTGCAATTCGAATGGCTTCCATAATGGAACTAAAACAATCGGAAGGAGTTCTAGCCGCCACCACTGGTAGCTGAGCTTCCCCGTTTCTCCCGTACAAGGCTTGCATTAAATCGGATTGCTCCGTTTTGGTAGGCAGACCTGTAGAAGGACCTCCTCGTTGCACATTTATGACCAATAAGGGTAGCTCAAGCATTACAGCAAGTCCGAGCGCTTCGCCTTTTAAAGCAATACCAGGACCTGAAGAGGCCGTTACGCCCAGGGCACCTCCAAATGAAGCTCCAATAGCTGCGCAAATAGCAGCAATTTCATCCTCTGCTTGGTAGGTTTTAACGCCAAAGTTTTTGACTTTCGAAAGCTCATGAAGGATATCGGAAGCAGGTGTAATTGGGGACGAACCATAGAAGGTCTCCAAACCAGACTGCTTGGCAGCAGCGATAATGCCATAGGCAGCAGCCTGATTTCCCATAATGCTGCGGTATTTCCCTTTTGGAAGCTTCGCCTTCTTTACTTGATATCTCGTTCCGAAAGTTTCGCTCGTATCACCGTAGTGGTAGCCTGTTTTCAAGACCTTCACATTAGCTTCAATGAGCTCTGGTTTCTTCGAAAATTTGTCTTCAATAAACTGAATCGTACTGGCCAAATCCCTGCTGTACATCCAATAGAGGAAGCCGAGAACGAACATATTCTTGCTCCGGTCTACATCTTTTCGCGCCAAGCCTGAATCGACAAGTGCTTCACGAGTTAGATTGGTAATATCTACTTCATGAAGTTCGTAATCGTCCAATGAACCATCCTCTAGTGGACTTGAATCAACTTGGGCAAGCTTTAAATTCTTCCGATCGAAACCAGACGAGTTGGCAATAACAACTCCACCTCGCTTGAGCTTCGAGATGTTGGCTTTCAAAGCCGCTGCATTCATTGCAACTAGAACATCAGATTCATCTCCGGGAGTAAAGACTTCAACACTTCCAAAACGGAGTTGGAACCCACTTACACCTGCAACAGTTCCTTGAGGAGCTCGGATTTCGGCGGGGAAATTTGGAAAGGTTGAAACATCATTTCCAAATAGTGCGCTGGTAAAGGTGAATTGATTTCCAGTCAATTGCATTCCATCTCCGCTGTCGCCAGCGAAAAGAATAGTAACATCTTTTCTATCTAAGATTTCCTTCTCCATCTATGCCATTCAACAGGGCTTGCCTGCTTTTGTTTAAGCGCTTTTTTCAAGCATAACCCATGAACCGCTTTGAAGCAGTGGCTCAGCTTGCTTGTACTTGGTTTCTTTTATTTCATTGGTGGCAACGTTCTGAATCTTAACGCGCTCGTTTCTTCCAATCTTCTGTTCCGCCTTCACAGGTTCTGGTCGCTCTCTCTCACGGTTTGCAGAAGGATCGTTGTAATTCTGCTTCCCGGCAA
>CAXAIH010000223.1:0-3649 GCA_963968755.1 uncultured Flavobacteriales bacterium | reverse complement strand
GTGCAAATCCAGATAACTTGATGATCACCGATGCTGGAATCTACACGCTGAACAACAAAGATTATTCAGGGAGTTCAGTAAGTTCTGTTGCTTTCGACTTGAGCGGGAGCAGCACAAGAAACTTGGTCAACGTTTCAGCGGGATGCGGAACTTCCATGTTTTACGATTCGAAAGTCATCTTTCAGGAATTTGGCGAGAGCAAGCTATATGGATACAATCCGGTCACAGCGGCTGTAGACGATAGTCTTGAATTGAACTACGAATTCTATGGATTGATAGCTGATCAGAGCGGAAATATCTATGCCAGCATCACAGATTTCTTGAGCTCAGGCTCGCTGTTGGTTTTCGATGCGAGAAAAGCTCGAGTAGATTCCGTTCAAGTAGGGGTAAGCGCAGGAAATTTGGCGCTCGATTACAGAAACTCAGTGGGCGACAGTGAAGTGGACTTCTTGAATTTTGGTTTGTATCCAAATCCAACAAAAGGCAACTTGAGAGTATCAGGTGAGTTCACAACTGCTTCAATACGGGTGTTTAACGCACTTGGAAGTCTTCAGTATGAGGCCGAAGTAGAAAGCGGAGAACTCCTTTGGTTGGATTTGCCTCAAGGACTCTACACCATTGATCTTGAGTCAGAGGGCACAATGGTAACCGAGAAGGTTATTATTCAGTAGTTTCCGCCTTACTCAGTATTGACATAGCTCGATTGTAATTCAATTGAGCATCAATATGCCTTGGACTCAGTTCCAGGGCTTTTTTGAATAGGGTAAGAGCTGCTTGAATTTCGCCTCTTTGAGCAAGTGCAATTCCTTTGTTGTTTAAATGTCCAGAGTTCTGGGGTTCCAACTCAATCGCTTTATCAAAATCAAACATAGCCTTTTCCGGGAAGCCCATTTTAGAAAGTTCAATTCCTCTGTTGCTATAGGCAAAAGCATAGTTAGGGTCAATTTCAATAGCTACATCAAAGTTTTCTACCGCCTCTTGGGCTCGTCCCATTCCAGCATAAGCGGATCCTCGGTTGTTCCATGCTAGGCTGTTCTGGTCATCGATTTCTACCGCCTTATTAAGGTCGAAAAGTGCTCGCTCAAATTCTGACTGAACGATGTAAAAGCGTCCACGTTCGGTGTAAGGAATGGAATGATTTGGATTGTCCTCAAGCACACTTGTCCAAATTTGCTCCTCCGATTCCCAGACCGAAACATATTGCTTCGAGATGAAGCTGAAACTAAGTATACTGAGGATGAGCGAAGCTCGAAGGAAGAGTTTTCTGCTTTTGTTAGAAGACAACTTTTGAAGCCAAAGGCAAAGCATTAGAATCAGCCCGAGGTAAGGAAGGTAGGTGTAGCGATCTGAAACAAGGTCGTTTCCTGTAGGAAGGATTTTGAGAACAGGTAGAATAGCCAGACTGAAGAAAAACAGCCCGAACAAGATTTTCTTGTGATTCTTCCAGAGCTTAAGCACAGCGCCAAGGATGAGTAAGACGCCAAGAAGACTGAAATAATACTTCAGAGGTAAAGCTGTCTCAACACTAGGGTAAAAGTGTTTTGGAGATGCCGAAAACGGCCATACAAAGCTCAGGAGGTAATAGCCGAGGGAATAGCTAAGGAGAAGAATTCGCTCAAGAAAATTGTATTCGGTTAAGCTTCGAATAAAGCCAGCTTCTGCTTGGGCAATGAGATTCACATATCCGAAGATGAGCGACAAAATGAAAAGTGGAATGAGGTGCAGGTATTCCTTTAGTTGCTTCTTGCCTTCCCAGAAAAACAGATAGACCAAAACAAGAACTGGAAAGACCACAGCAGCAGACTTACTCAGTAGGGAAGCAAGGAATAGTAAAACTGTAAGGAGGTACCAGCCAGCTTTGGTATTCGTTCGCCATTTTAAATAGCTCAGAAAGCCGAGGAGCAAGAAGAGGGTATAGAGTAGGTCTTTGCGCTCCGAAAGCCACACGACCGATTCAATATGCAGAGGATGAATCAGAAAGAAGGCACTGCCTATTAGGCTCCAACTGCGTTCCTTTAAAAAGCCTTGAAGCAGTAGATATACAAGAAAGCCATTTAGGAGATGCAAAATGAAGTTTACCACATGTATGGAGCGCGCGGATCCGTCGAACCAATCGTAGTTGTATGCGAGAGAGAGGCTTGTAAGTGGATGGTACAATCCGTAAACGAATTCAGAGAAGGCTACTTCAATGCGCGCCCAAGAGTTGCTAAAGACGGCCTTATTTTCAATGATCAGTGGACCATCGTCGTACAAATACAAATAATCAAAATCGAAACTAGGTACAAATACCCATAAACTGAGGATGCAAAGCAAAAGAAAGAAGGTGTGCTTAGCAGCTTGATTCATGCTTCAATATCAGTTGAAGAATACGCAATCGAAATATCTCGTGCTTTGAGATATGCCATAACATGTTCTAGGAAGCCTTCTTGTTTCGCCATTTGCTCTGGTGCGTAGATCCCAGCTTCTTTATGCTGAGTATCAAGAAGCCAGTTTACTGCTGCTGTGCAGGTATATCCTGTAGTTCGACTCATTGAAGCCATGCCAGAAGCTTCATCGCGTTCATCGTAGAGCATGTAAGCGTGTGAAACTTTATTCGTTTCTACTTCAATCTTCATAAGCGTGAACTCGGCTTCCGCCGGTCCGAGAACCCATTGATCAATTAAAAGTTTTGAGCTGACGTCAATTGGCCGAATAGATTTTCCGCGAAGCTCAATTTCATTCTCATTGAAGAAACCTGCAGAGCGAAGATCCATAATGAGTTGTGCATGTCCGGGATGCCTCAAGGTCTTTTCCGTCATATTGGGAATCTGAGGAAAGGCTTTCAACAATGATCTCAGTCCATCTGTATTGAAGGCCTCAAGGGTGCCATATCGACCAAAGTCCACTTCTTCAAGTTCCGAGAGTGCTTCCAATTCAAGGTCATTGCCATTTCGACGAATGCGTGCTGGTCGAGTGTATTCCTCGATGACATCGATAGGAGAGAAGGGAGCTTTGTAATAGAAGGGTGGCTCCGGCTCCAAAGGCAGACCTCCCACGTAACAGCTAAAGTTATTGACCTTTTCCCGTGCAGCATGATGGCCAAGTACCATATTGCTGAAGCCAGGGGCAACGCCGCAATCAACAATGACGGTACTTCCGCATGCTTTCGCGTAGTCATGAATTAAAGAGGCCTCTTCCGGGAAGAAGGAGATGTCGACGATGGGTTTAGAAGAAAAAAGAATATGTTCTAGTGAGCGAAATCCGAGAAAACCAGGAACAGCGAGTACAATGAGGTCGAATGGTTCAAAATCTACTTTCTCCGAATCAAAAAGGTCAAGAGCGGCAAACTTATAGTTTGGGTGCATGTCAAGAAGAGGATTCTTGACTGGATTGATGTCCCACAAGCTCACCTTATGCTCTTTCAATAGGTCAAAACAAATGGCACTCCCAACCATACCGCCCCCTATGACTAGAATATTGTTCATTTTTGGAATATTGTTTGTGAAAAACCTAATTTGATTTATAAGACGAAGGAAGCAAATAACTTTGTTCTCCATCGAATAAGACGAGCAGCAAATTTCATGAGACGTACACAATCGACCATTTTTATTCTTCTACTCACAATCCCAACATTCCTTTTCGGCCAAGAGGAGGATACTAAAAAGAAGCG
>CAXAIH010000222.1:0-3670 GCA_963968755.1 uncultured Flavobacteriales bacterium | reverse complement strand
GCTAGACGACTTCGATTTTCTTATGCTTCTAAACAACGATGCTGTAGCCGACTCGAATTGCCTCGAAACGCTTGTCGAGGAGATCGTAGGTCGTAATTTAGATATGGCTGCATGCAAGATGCTGCAACTACACCAGCCTGAACTGATCGACAGCTTTGGCTTGTTTATGCTAAACACAGGGGAAATATTACCTCGGGGTTTTGGAAAGCCTACCGCATCATTTGTTCAAAACAGATCTTGCATTGGTCCCTCCGGAGGAGGCTGCATGTACTCAGTCAAGATGTTAAAAGAGATTGGATGGTTTGATCCTCACTTTAGTACAGGATATGAGGACGCGGAATTTGCCCTGAGGGCATTTCTTGCAGGATATTCATGTGAAGCTATTGAGAGGGCCGTAGTTCTCCACGAAGGCTCCGTTAGCATCAACAAGATTCGTGATGAGGCTTATTTGACTTACGTTCAAAAGTCCATCTGGTATTCTTTCTTCAAGAATATGCCCAGGGTTTACCTTCTTTGGAACCTGCCCTCAATTCTTTTTAAAGTGCTCTTCATTCTTTTGATGTACGGCCTAACGTTCAATAGCGTTTTTCTAAGGATTCACCTTTCGGCCATCTCATATCTCTTCTCAGCTAATTTTCGAAAAGATCTGGCTCGTAATGAGACAAAAAAAGCTTCTTTCGCCAGAGCGTTGGAGGCCACTCAGTTTTTCGTGCTGTTCGACCTGCAGCGATTCGCGCAACTGATAAAAAAATGAGATGAGGGTTGTTCTTTTTTCAGAACCACTTGAGAAGCAACAAGCTGGAATTCACGTATATACCCGTGAAATGATTCGGGCTTTGCTGAAATTCGATAAGCAAAACGAATATATTCTCTTACGCTCTAAAAGGGATCATTTCTTTCCTGAAGCGGAACAAGTGGTGGTACCAGGTGTCTTCAAGGCCATGCGGAACGATCCCTTAAGGTTGATGCTGAACGTTCCTCAAGTTTTGAAGCGCTTACAACCTGATTGGGTAGTTGAACCCGCTCAGTTTGGTCCTATACGGGTCCCTGCCAAGGCAAAAAAGATCAGTATCTGTCACGATTTAACCCCCGTACTGAACCCGGCTTGGCATACAAGAACTTCCTCCGTATTGCAGCGACTTTTTCTCAAGAACATCTACGAGCGCACAGATGTGATTATCGCGAATTCTGATAATACCAAACAGGATTTGATACATATGGATCCTAGTTTTGAGGAGAGGATTTTCAGGATTTACCCTGGTCTTTCAGAGGTGTATCAAAGCATGTCGAATGGGGTGGAGGAGAAGGAGGATTTTTTCCTGCATTTAGGAACATTCGAACCTAGAAAGAACATTGCGGGAATCATTCGCACATTCAATGCTTATAAGGCGAAAACTTCCGCTCCCACCAAACTAAAGCTCATCGGTGCGGAGGGTTGGAAAATGGCCGAGACGAATCGCATCATTGAGGAATCTCCTTTTGTCGGAGATATTGAAGTGTGCGGTTTCTTGAGTGATGAGGAGGTTGCTCAGAATCTAAAGAGCTGCAAGGCATTTATCCTAAATTCTTTTTACGAGGGTTTCGGATTTCCACTTTTGGAAGCAATGCATTTTGGCGCTAATTGTTTTGTTAGCAAGAACAGTTCTCTAACTGAGGTGGGCGGTTCGGTAGTGCATTACCATTCATCAGAAGAAGAGCTTCTGGAGAATTTGCTTACGCTTGCGGATAGCGGAGCAAAAGAGTCTGGAGCTATACAAGAAAGAGCTGCAAGCTTTTCTTGGCAGAGTTTTGCTCATGAATTCGCAGGAATTCTAGGGAAGTAATTCTTGATAAACCTTCAAATACTCTTGGGCCATTTCCTTCGGATTTGAAAGAGAGTTCTCTACCATTTGGATTTCTCCCCGCTCAAAAGCCCAAATGGCCTGGGCAAGTCCTTTGCTAGAATATTCTTTCATTTCAACCACTGGTCCATGAACTACTTCCGGAAGAGCACCTCTTCCAGAATGGACAAGGGGTGTTTTCAGCATGCAGCTTTCCGCCGCAGCGAAACCAAAGCCTTCGGAAATGGAAGGAATAAGAACGGCTTTGGATGATTCGATAAGCTGGATCAAGTCTTCCTCAGGCAGTTCATCACATATTTCGATAAAGGGAGCCTGAAGTTCGGACTCAACTTTTTCCCAAAGCCAAGAAGGACTTTTTGGGAGAACTACCTTGAGCTGAAATCCTTCAGGTAAATGTTCTTGTTCAAGCCCTTTGAGAAGGTGCCAGCCTTTAGAAACGCCCAACCTCCCGTACATCAGGTATGTCTGACCCCTTGCCGTCTGAGAAACACGCTTCATAGGTTCAATAGCATTCACCACTCTTCGAACGCGTCCTTCTGGATATACTTTGAGGAGTTCACGATAGGTGAAGTTTGATACGCCAACAATCCGCCGGAAGGCTACTTTAAGGAGGCTACGCTCCAAGCGTTTCAATTGCCATTTTTGGAGCTTGCTTAGGAATGGAAGACTATTCCAGCGATCGAGCCAGACTTCATGGTAGGTGAGAATGGCTTTTTTCCCGAAAAGACAAGCGAGGGTGCAGGCAATACCTGAAAAGAAGGAAGAAGAGTGCAGGAAATCAAACTTTCTAGAATGGTACAGGACCCAAAAGTTTCCGAGTAAGGCGAATAGAATGCGCGATCTAAATGGAAATTCAATGATTTTGGAGGACGTGATGCGCTGTGGGTGCTTGCAGCAAAAAATGCTGACATCTACATCTAGCGTTTCTAATTCGGATACAAGGAGTTTAAAAAGTTTCTCAGAGCCTCCGATGTCTGGGTCAAAGCGGTCCAGTACAAATAGGACCTTCACTTTTGATATTGCTTTTTCTCGAGATCTTCGAGTTTCTGCTTTAAGAGTGCTTGATCCTGAGCCAGCTTACTATTGTTTCTTGATAAACGTGAAATAATGAGTGAAAACTGGATCATTATCAAGAAGATAGCCATGAAGAAAATCAAGAATATGGCGGTAGGCGGATAGGCAACTCCGAGCAATTTTGAGATCCAGTCTAAACCTTCTCGCCAGATGGAGAGCACGATAAATACGAGCCCAAAAAGCAGCCAAATTAGCGAGTATTCTTCACGAATTTTTTTGCCTCGAATAAGGTAAAGTATGGCAAGGAGGTACACTACGCTTACTGCGATGGCAATGTACTGTACCCGATTAATGTCAACCAAATTATCGGTCTCCATGGATTACTTCTTTCGGTCTCAAAACTACCATAATCATGCTAAGCATCACCTTGGTCATATAGAACACTCCATCGCGGTGAATGGAGCTAATCCCGCCCTCTCTAGAATTCATGGTAACGGAGACTTCACGTATTTTTAATCCGTTTCTAAGCAGATAGACAACCGATTCAGGTTCAGGGTAATCTTGTGGATAGTTTTCGGAAAGCAGCGAAATAGCTTTTCTGTTAAAGAGGCGATAGCCAGAGGTAGGGTCCAAAATTTCTTTCCCAGTCAAAAGCTTGATGGTAGAAGAAAGGATTCGAATGCCAATTCTTCTCGTGCGACTAACAGCATGTTTCTTGTCTTGTTTAAATCTGCTTCCAATGGCCAGGTCGCATTCATTCTCTTTAATTTCCTTCAAAAGTGCTCCGAGTGATTCTATCGGATGTTGTCCGTCAC
>CAXAIH010000221.1:0-3673 GCA_963968755.1 uncultured Flavobacteriales bacterium | reverse complement strand
ATATGAGGGCCGAAGACTCAGCTCTGAACAAGTACAACAACTCAGCTTAAAGATCAGTCAGCAAGATCCAGGCGCGCGACCTTCTGCACCGATTCAGTGGTAGGGCTTTCAGAGCTATAATGTTGGTTGGGTTTAGTTATAAGCTCTTCTGCCAATAAGCCTGCTTAGCTAATTATTTAAAACTTGTCATCGTAGCCTTTGTCCTATTACATTCGCGGCCAATTTAGGGAATGCAGATTTAAGGTCTGAAAAAGCCGACATGTATGAGTTGGGTTTCAAAATGTGCGAAGGAAAACATCAGATTTTGGTTTCTGGTTTCTTCAAAGCTGGTACGGATATCATCGACTGGGTTCGAAACAGCGAACTGGATCCTTGGCAACCTGAAAACTATGCCTCGGTTCAAACCAGAGGCATCGAGTTTAACTACAACACGCGCGCGCTCTGCACCATCACCAATTGGCTTGAGCTCAATCCTTCAAGACTTGGCTACACATGGCTCGATATGCAAGATGTCTCGAGCGAAGGTGTCATCTCAAGGTACTCGCTCAACAACCTCAACCACCAGCTGGTAGCACAAAGTGGCTTGCGCCTTTGGAAAAAGTTTTCTTTCAGCCTCACCGCGCGCTACCTCGACCGTGAAGCCTATACAGATTACAGCGTTCTAGACCTTCGCCTGCAATACAGCACGAAAAATGTGAAGAGCTTCTTGGACATCACCAATCTTGGCAATACCGATTACATTGAGGCTGCGAGTGCACAAATGCCTGGAAGGTGGTTCCGTTTGGGCTTTGATGTGATTTTGAAGTAATCTTTAAAATCGGTCTGCTAGCGGGTATCTAGAAATTAGTTCTGAGTCAAGCTTTATTGACAGCGTCTCGGATGAGACCCGCCTACCGGCGGGCAGGTATCCGCGTCTGACGAGGAATAAATGCTGATCGTAGATTAATCTCCAATCATCAAAAAAACCTCCTCGCAAAGGGTCCTAAATCTAAAAAGCCGCCTACATCCTTCGTTAAACTCAGGAATTCGGCTGACCGAGGCAAGACTCAGGTTTTCAGCGAATGAGGTAGAGATAAGCGGAGTATCTCGTCGCCTCGCGCCTCATTGCTCCAGAGGGGGAGGTCCATCAAACTCATTCGCCAAGTCAAAAAAAAGCCCTTTCGCAAATGCGAAAAGGCTTATTAGTTCGTGGAGATAAGCGGAGTCGAACCGCTGACCTTTTGACTGCCAGTCAAACGCTCTAGCCAACTGAGCTATACCCCCAACAGGCCGCAAATGTAAATAATTTGCAATCCGACTACATTTGATTTATGCTGAGCTTGGAAGAATGCCAACAAATCGAATCCATCCTACTCAAATCCATAAAATACGACTGTCGAATTTTAAATCATGCAGCTGTTTCTGGCGGCGACATTAACCAAACCTACAAGCTGAGCACCAGTGCAGGCAGCTTCTTCCTGAAGAAAAATTCAGCCAAGGCATTTCCTGGAATGTTTGAAGCTGAAGGCTTTGGATTGAGTCAACTTAGGGCTCAGTCATTCTTTACGATTCCTGACGTAGTTCAAAACTTTGAGCTAAGCAACAGTACTTACCTACTGATGAAGTTTCTTGAAACCGGATCGCCAAAGCCCGATTTCTGGGAAGATTTTGGACACAAGCTGGCCATGATGCACCAGCGAACGCAGGGGGAATTTGGCCTCGACCAGTCCAACTACATAGGCTCACTTCAACAGAAAAACGATGAGAGCTCGAACTGGGAAGACTTCTTCATAGAAATGCGCCTTGAACCTCTAATTAAAATGGCGGTTGATGAAAGGCTCATTTCGAAAATGGACCTGCCTCTCTTCAACAAGCTATTCGCGCTCCTACAAGACTTTTTCCCCAAGGAAGCTCCAGCCTTCTTGCACGGTGATTTGTGGAATGGCAACTTCTCCATTGGGGCTGACGGATATGCTTGCTTGTTTGACCCAGCGGTTTACTTCGGACATCGAGAAATGGACCTTGGAATGACTCGTCTTTTTGGCGGATTCGATACAAGTATGTACGAAAGCTATCATCATGCATACCCTCTTGAAAGCGGTTGGGAAAGACGCTTGCAAATTGCCAACGTTTACCCGCTTCTTGTGCACCTCAATCTATTTGGGATAAGTTACTATTCCCAAGTGCGCAGTGCGATTCAGAATTTCATCTAGTAATTTAACTCGAGCGTTTCAGGCCAATCATTCACTTTGAGAAGCAACTTGCCTTTGTACGCCGGGTTCATCAACTCCTTCAATTCGTAGCGTCGACCATACTCCGTATTGCTTTGGCAATCGGCTTTTCCAGAATAGGCCAGTTTCAATTTTACCTGACCAGGTTTTGACTTTTTCACCCTGTAATCCCAATGCATCGAAATCTTTTCAAGATCGCAAGCCTTGTCGATGGTGAAACGAAGCATGATGCAACCATCTTTAATTTCCACCGACTTGATTTTAACCAAATCCACTTTAGCATCCACAAATTCTTGTTGGTCGAGGCGTAAGCCGAAACATTGATCCACTACGTCCTTATTCGCTTTACATGAAGCTAGGCCTAAAAGCAGAAGTAGGATAGCAGCAAGTCTCATTGAACGATTAGTTTTTGTCGGTAGTCCGCTGAAGAAATGATGTACAGACCAGGGCTTAATTCTAGCAGCAATTGCTTTTTGAGAAGAGCGCTGAACACAAGTCTTCCTTGTAGGTCGTATGCATGAATTTCCTGACTGCCCTTCAGCTGATTCTCAATAAATACCATTCCATTGCTTGGATTTGGAAACACCTTGAAGCGCACAAGATCTTCCTCCCGAACAGAAACAATAGGATCTTCCAAACAAGGCCAATCGATGCCATCGATTTCTTCTCGTCCTGAAGCTGTTGGGTCAAGCCAAGGCTTCATCTGTCGGGCTGAATCTGTAGAAACTTGATCCCATGAATACCAGAGC
Organism: uncultured Flavobacteriales bacterium; assembly: GCA_963968755.1. GTDB lineage: Bacteria > Bacteroidota > Bacteroidia > Flavobacteriales_G > Salibacteraceae > UBA4419. Next base: position 714 of record CAXAIH010000221.1, on the reverse strand, counting down.
TTTCCGTAAAAATCAGGCTCATCGGGACCTGTTCCACTTCCCGCGACACAAGCAGAGGTCCCACCTGAGAGCGTGCCGAGCACGTGTCCACTTGACTTGAAAAGTGCTGAGCCAGAGGAGCCTATTTCCGTAACTCCATGTCCATTGGTGGTGCTTGTCCAGATGGTTCTCCAATGAGTATTATTGACGGTGCCACCAAATGTTGAGCTGACAGGCATGGACGAGAAGGTGCTGATCTTTTTTATGTCGCCATCTGGGTGGTGAATGCCAACACCTGTCATAATCGCCATATCCTGCCGATTCCAACCAGCAAAGTGAGGGTTGTAAAACTGTGGCACATCTTGGGTGAGCTTCAAGAGCAGAAAATCAGAATCTGTATCGCCTTGACTACCACCTGCGGCAATCTTGGAGCAACCGGTTAAGGTCTTTTGATCTAGCACTCCCTCAGATCCAGGGTTCGAACAATCTGGAGACTCGTAAAGAAAATAGAAAACCCACTGCTCATAATCGCTTGTTGAAGCACCATCAGCGCAATGCTCAGCGCTGTAGATATATCCCGCACAATCTTGATTGGTGTTGTTCACCAAAACTCCACTGCACCAAAAAGCAGCACCTCCAGCCTTTACGGAGATGCGTACGACCGAACGAATTTCATCTTTCCACATATCACCCTCTGAACAATGTGCATTTACCTGGCATGTATCGGAAGTCCCA
>CAXAIH010000220.1:0-3685 GCA_963968755.1 uncultured Flavobacteriales bacterium | reverse complement strand
CCCAGTTGCACAGCCTCGAGGTTTGCAACAGGAGTAATGGCTCCGGTGCGTCCCACCTGATAGCTCACGGAATTTAAAGCCGTGCTCACACGTTCTGTTTTAAACTTATAGGCAATGGCCCATCTCGGCGACCTCGCAGTAAAGCCTAGTTCTTCCTGCGTTCGGTAACTGTTGACCTTAATGACCACCCCGTCAATCTCAAAAGGCAAGTTCTTGCGTTCAACTTCCCAGTGATTCACGAAGGCCATAATACCTTCAATGCCTTGCACAAGCTCAATGTACCTGGCTTGTGGTGAAGGTGTTTTAATCCCCCATGAATGTGCCCTCTCAACACTTTGGTAATGGGACAGGGCTCCCACTCCATCTGCATATACGCCATAGAGCATACAATCCAGCTTACGACTTGCCACCACGGATGAGTCTTGCATCTTTAAAGTTCCTGAAGCGGTATTTCTAGGATTGGCAAAGAGGGCCTCACCGGCCTCTTCACGCTCTTGGTTCAGCTTTTCAAATTCGGCCAGCGGGAAAAAGATTTCACCTCGGATCTCAAGCTTTTCCGGGAAGGTTCCGTGAAGCTGAAGAGGAACGCTGCCTATAGTCCGAACGTTGGCACTTACGTTTTCCCCAACACCTCCATCACCGCGGGTAATCGCTCGTTGAAAGTTGCCTTTCTCGTATTGAATTCCAATAGCTACACCGTCGTATTTCAATTCACAGACGTACTCGATTGCATCATCCGTTAGCTTTTGATTCCTATCCTCCCAATCGCGGAGCTCCTCCTCGGAATAGGTGTTGGAAAGAGAAAGCATGGGGATTTCATGAGCGACCTTTTCGAACTTGTTTGTAATGTCGCCGCCAACTCTTTTGGTCGGTGAATTTGGAGAAGCAAATTCGGGCCAGTTGCTTTCAAGCTCCTGAAGTTCTTTGAGGAGTTGATCAAAGTCGTAGTCGCTGATGCTCGGCTCGCTGAGCACATAGTAGCGGTGGTTGTGTACGTTTAGAACTTGCGAGAGCGCTTCAATTCGAACTTTCGCTTCCTCTTTTGTCATGGCGATAAAGTTAGAAAGATGTCCTTCGAATTCGGACTAGAAATGGCTGCGATTCAATCCTTTTTCCAACAGCTTTTGCAAGTGTTTTCAAGAAGCTGTATTTTATTGAGATGAAATTGAAGCTAAGTCGACTGACACGAATTCTGCTCTTCAGCACGGTTACTTTTGGGCTCTACGCTTATTTACTGGTGGATGGCGAGGTTCCGATTCATTTTAACGAAACAGGAAGGGCAGATGACTCTGCTCCTAAGTATGTTCTCCTAGTGATTCCCTTTGGGGTAATTGTGATTGTCGTGTTTATGTGCAACATCGCCAAGGATTCCAAACTCGCGAAATACGAAGACAGCTTCAAGATCAATGAGCAAGTTGTTGAGTGGATTAACTTGGTTTTAGTTGCAGGTACCTTGGGCTTTTTATGGTTTATTCAAAATCAAATTAGCTAGCGCGAACACTTTCTAAATCAAGCTGTTTACACGCTATGATTGCATTCGAAGCCATTCCGGGAGCCATGCAGCTCAGAACCATTCAAGATTTTCCAGCCACTCGAGCTGAATTGTGGGACTTTATTTCCAGCCCGGCAAACCTCAAGAAGATTACGCCTGAACACATGGGCTTTGAAATCAAAACCAAAATCGAGCAAGAGAAGGCTTATGCCGGTCAAATCATCGCCTACCACGTGAAGCCATTTCCCGGGGTAAAAACCGACTGGATTACTGAAATCACTCAAGTATCAAAAGGTGAGTTCTTCATCGACGAACAACGCCTGGGCCCTTATGCCATGTGGCATCACGAGCATCGACTCCTCGATATCGAAGGTGGAGTCCGAATGATGGACATCATTACCTACCGCGCACCCTTCGGGATTCTCGGCAAAATGGTGGAGCCTATCATTGTGCGCTCCAAATTGAGAGGCATCTTCGAATACCGGGAAGAGAAGCTGACCGAAATTTTTGGAACTCTCAAGTAGTTCTTGGCTTCGACAGGCTCAGACAGACTGCGGTCTTGATAAGCGAATTTTCATTAGATGCCAAATTACCACATTGGCACATCCCCACATTCTCAGATTGGCCAATTCCCTCGTTTTCAAATTTCCACATCTCCCCTCTTTCACTATCATTGCCTAAGTGAAAAAGAAGCTACAGATCCTCGTCTTCATTCTCGGATTCTTGAGTCCGTTCTTGACAAATGCACAGAGCAATCGCATGCAGCTCGACTCTTCAGCAGAACTGAGCTTATACACCTGCGGAAGTGGCTCCGACCTCTACTCCATTTTTGGTCATACGGCAGTGCGCGTATTGGATACAGTAAACCGATATGACCGTATTTATAACTACGGGACCTTCTCCTTTGGAAACGACTTCTACCTCAAATTCACCAAAGGCCAGCTTGATTATATGCTGTCGGCTTACCGCTACCGGAACTTCGAACGGAGCTATCGACAAGAAGGTAGGTACATCAAAAAGCAGGTCCTGAACCTGAACCAGGTTCAAAAGGAGGAAATATTCACTGCGCTTGAGATCAATGCTTTACCTCAAAACAAAACCTACCGCTACGACTTTTTCTACGACAACTGCTCTACACGACCGATAGACGTTTTCGAAACTGTTTTGGGTGATGGACTTGAATATCCTGAGTTTACGGAAGAGCTCACCTTCCGGGATATGATCGATGATTATCTCCAGCTCACTCCTTGGGCGGATTTAGGAATCGACATTTGTTTGGGTTCCTACTGTGATACGCTCACGAACCTTCGTGGTCAGATTTTCCTTCCCGAACGACTTCATGCCACCTTCGAGAAAACAAAATTGAACGGCAAGCCCTTTATGAAAGAATCGGTAGATCTATTTATGCCCGAACCACGAGAGCCTAAGCTCTCCATGACAGATCCCATTGTCGTCTTTGGGATATTCTTCGTCCTCATCCTTCTGATCACCAACTTCGAGCGAAAAAAAGGTCGGATGTTAATTGGCTTGGATGTAGGCTTATTCACCTTTTTCGGTTTACTCGGATGGTTCTTGATTGTGATGTGGTTCGGTACTGATCACAATGCAACCAAGGCAAACTACAATCTACTTTGGGCACTGCCGCTTCACCTCCCATTGGCATTCTTTGTCTTTCGTCGAAGTCATTCGAGGTTCACTCGAGTGTATATGATCACAACAGCTGTTTTGGCTTTCATATGCCTTCTGAGTTTTGTGCTACCGGTAATTCCAGAAGTCTTTCATCCTGTAGTGGGAATCTTCTCGGCCATCATCTTGATTCGCTTAGTTTTACGCCTCTATTTGATTCGAAAAACTATCTGACACCAAGTACATGATTCAACGTAAACAGTCGCTCTTTCTCATTCTAGTAGCTCTTTGTGGTCTGCTCGCGAGCTTTTTGAATCTCTTCACCTTGCGCTACCGCGAAATAGAATACACCTTAAGCGCCATGTACGGCATGACCAGTGCTGAAGAAGAATTGATTTGGCCTGTTTACTTGCTGCCCCTTATCTTCATGTTCGCCGCTGCTGCCATTGCATCACTTCTGATGTTCAAGAATCGAAAAAACCAGATGAAGTATGTGCTTCTGAACGGCTGGGTGATCGTTGCAGCCATCTCAGCCATGATTGGCTTTCTCTTTCAGGCCATCAATCA
>CAXAIH010000219.1:0-3718 GCA_963968755.1 uncultured Flavobacteriales bacterium | reverse complement strand
TCGCGCCTTTTTGGCCATTGGAAATCGCATGCGGTAAGACACTTCTATTTCTCCCTTTGCAATGTTCATGAGCTTGCGTTTCAAACGCCTCTTGCGTATGGCGCTCAGATAGTCAGTAAACAGGATTCCCTCAATGTGATCGTACTCATGCTGAATAATTCTTGCAGAGATTCCATCAAAGTCCTCCAAATGCTCCACGAAGCTCTCATCTTGATATTTCAATTGAAGCTTTGGCTTGCGAAAAACCTCTTCCCTGATATCTGGAATACTCAAGCAGCCTTCTTCGAAAGCCCATTTATCTCCCTCTTCCTCAATGATGCTGGGGTTGATGAATACTCGTTTGAAGTTTTCGAATTGGGCTCGCTCTTCTGAAGTGTAGGATTCATCTTCAGAAAAACCAGAAGCATCGATGACGAAGAGACGTATGCTCTCACCTACTTGTGGAGCCGCGAGTCCAACACCATTACTTGCATACATGGTCTCCCACATATTCGAAATGAACTGCTTTAATTCGGGGTGTCCTGGATCAACATCAACCGCTTTCTTCTTTAGAACAGGATCGCCGTATGCTACAATGGGTAAGACCATGAGAAGATTTTTTCAAAATTATACAATCTAAACAGGAAATGAAACCTTCAAATTTGCATGATGTTCATCTCGTTTTATAGGTTTGGTGAATGAACCGAAGACTTTGGATTTTACTCCTCGCATTGAACGTCTGTATGCTCCTCGGTGTTTTGCTGTCATGGAACCTTTGGACAGGCTCTCATATCTTCCCAAAAATCCCTCTGATTGATGCACTTAACTTCGAGAGTAATGCGCTTGACCTAACCTTTCTTAGCCTTTTACTTCTCGGTGTTTTAAGCAGCATATTCTTAAAATTTACGAGAACTTCAATACTTGTAGTTTTAGTTTCATTAATAACACTTATACTGTTGGATATTAATAGACTACAAGTTTGGGTTTTTCATTTTTTTCTCAGCTACTCGATGCTTATAAGCTTACCCAAGCGAGATGAGAAACCCGTAAACACGGAGTTCATTTTTAGCGCACTTCAGCTCCTAACCTTATCGATGTATTTGTGGACGGGGATCAATAAACTCAACAGCAGCTTCTTCGACAATGTTGCACCCTATATAGCAGCTCCCCTGTCTCACCGATTTACTAGCTTCATCTACTTCGACGACATCATAATGCTCGCCCCCTTCCTTGGCCTGAGCTTTATTCCATTGCTCCTCATCCAAAAGACCAGGGCGATTGCACTCTTCTCAATGATGGTGTATCATGGGGTAGCCATTTTCCTAGTTGGCTTCTTCAGCTACAACGGTAACGACATCATCATCCCTTGGAACTTATTCATCCTCGCCTCTGCCTTCATTTTGTTTTTTGGAATGAAAGGCCGCCAACCGGTTCAGTTGAGACTCCTAAACAAAGCAAACCTTATCGGCCCGCTCCTACTCGCCGCCCTGTTCCCCATCCTCTCTTACGTAGGAAGCTATCCGTATAATTTATCGTGGAACGTGTATAGCGGAAGAATTCCTTATGAGCAGCTAAAGCTGCCTTCCCTGGAAGCTGAGACTGTTCCAAGCTACTTGGATGAATTCACAATTAATTACGGTGGATATATCTACATCGACACCTATTCATGGGCTATGCAGGACTTAAACACGCCACCTTTCAGCCATCCGTGGGCGGACCAAGAGATTCGAGAAAAGTCGAGAAAGTTGTTAAAAATCGGAGTGGATTGATTTCAATTCTTTAAGAAAGATAGCGCCACCAGAACTATATATTTGCTTCCTATGAAAGTTGTGATTTTTGCTGGTGGAAAAGGAACTCGGATAAGCGAGGAATCTCACCTCAAGCCCAAGCCAATGATCGAGGTTGGCGGCAAGCCAATACTCTGGCACATTATGAAGATGTACGAGTCCTTTGGGCACACTGAGTTCATCATTTGCCTCGGCTACAAAGGCTACTTCATTAAGGAGTACTTCATGAACTACTTCATCCACAGCGCAGATGTTACGGTTGATTTGGCCTGCAACGAAATTGAAGTTCATCAATCCAATGCAGAAAATTTCAAGGTTACCCTTGTAGAAACTGGACTCGAGACCATGACTGCTGGTCGTTTGAAGCGCGTTGAAGAATACGTTGGCAACGACGAATTCATGCTTACATACGGGGATGGCGTTTCCAATGTGGATATGAAAGAACAGTTAGAGTTTCATAAAGCCCATGGGAAAATTTGCACCATGACCATCGTTCAGCCTGGAAGTCGCTTTGGCACCATAGAGCTTAGAGAAGGCGGGCAAGTGAAAAATTTCGCGGAAAAGCCCAAGGAAGACGGAACCTGGATTAATGGAGGCTTCTTCATTATCAAGCCTGAAGTATTCAAATACTTACACGATGATGCCGACGACATCATGTGGGAGCGCCAACCTCTAGAAGACTTAACCAAAGACGGTGAACTCGTTGCGTACAAGCATCATGACTTCTGGAAGTGCATGGATACCCTCCGCGACAATATGGACTTGAATAAAATGTGGGATGAAAACCCGACATGGAAAAAATGGTAGGTTTCGATCAACTCAAGGAAACCTATGAAGGAAAGCGTGTCTTTCTAACTGGGCATACAGGCTTCAAAGGAAGCTGGCTGTTGTTGATATTTGAGTCTCTCGGCGCCATCACCAAAGGCTACGCCCTCGCTCCGAAACACGACAAAGACCTCTACATTCAAATCGCTGGTGACAGTTTATGCCAATCTGTGATTGCAGACATCAGAGACGCCGATCGTTTGAGAAAAGAAATCCTCGACTTTCAGCCAGACTTCATCTTTCACATGGCAGCTCAAGCGCTTGTGATCGATTCTTACAAAGACCCGCTCTTCACCTACGAGACCAATGTTACAGGAACAGCCAATGTTCTTGACGCCCTGCGTCATCTAGAAAAGCAATGCAGCTCCGTTTTCATTACTACTGATAAGGTCTACGAAAACAAAGAGATAGATTACGCATATAGAGAAACGGATGAGCTTGGAGGCTTCGACCCCTACTCGAACAGCAAGGCTTGTTCGGAATTCGTTATCTCTTCTTTTCGCAAATCATTCTTCCCAAAGGACAAATACACAGATCATTTGCAAGCGATATCAAGTGCTCGCGCGGGCAATGTAATTGGTGGCGGCGATCGTTCCGAGAATCGAATCATTCCGGATATCGCACAAGCCCTCGAAAGAGCTGAGAAAGTAATTGTGCGTAACCCAAATGCAGTACGTCCATGGCAACATGTGCTTGACCCGCTCAATGGCTACCTTGTTTTGGGCCACAAAATGCGCACTGAAGGGAGTTCCTTTTTCGAAGCCTTCAATTTCGGACCCGAGTTGGAAGACAAACTCAGCGTTAAAGACCTTGTTGAAACCGCTCTGAGATCATGGGGTTCTGGAGAATACAAAGTGATTGAAAACCCAAACGCTGTGCACGAAGCTGGATTGCTCATGCTCAACATTGAAAAGGCCAAAGCGAAGTTGGAATGGGAGCCAAAGTATAGGGCTCAAAAAGCCATTCAGGAAACGATTTCTTGGTATAAGAAAGCTGACAGAAATGAAGCCGATTACAGCAGAGCTCAAATCAGAAATTTTTACGCATGAAATTCCAAGAAACTGCAATTGAAGGCTGTTTCGTTTTAGAATTTTTCCACCAGAAAGACGAGCGAGGAACCTTTGTAA
>CAXAIH010000218.1:0-3736 GCA_963968755.1 uncultured Flavobacteriales bacterium | reverse complement strand
CGATTGACACGCATGTGGACTCACTTGGAACGCCAGCGTGGTGGAACAGGAACTAGAGGTGGAGCAGGAGAGAAGGAAATTGAAACGGATAGAAGGATCATCCGCAGTCAGATTTCGGTGCTTAAAGAGCGTCTAAAGAAGATCGACAAACAGATGAAAACGCAGCGGAAAAACCGAGGCAGATTGGTGCGTGTTTCCCTGGTAGGATATACCAATGCAGGAAAGTCGACCTTGATGAATTTGCTTTCGAAATCGAAGGTGTTGGCGGAGGACAAGCTCTTTGCTACACTCGATACCACGGTGCGAAAAGTAGTACTTGGTAACCTTCCTTTTTTACTGTCTGATACGGTTGGCTTTATTCGAAAACTTCCGCACTCGCTGGTGGAATCCTTCAAGTCGACGCTTGATGAAGCACGCGAGTCAGATCTACTCCTACATGTGGTAGATGTGAGTCACCCGAACTTTGAAGAACACATCAAAGTGGTTCAGAGAACACTTCATGAAATTGGCGCAGCGGATATTCCTGTGATTATGGTGTTCAACAAAACGGACCTATACCGACTCGAAGACGACGAATTTGACCTTACGGGCGATGTTCAAGCGCGAACCTCACATACGGCCTTGAGAAAAGCTTGGACAAAGGAAGGACACAAAGTCCTATTTGTTTCGGCTAAGAAGAAGTCGAAAATCGACGAGATGAGAAACCTTCTATACGATGAGGTGAAGGCTGTTCATCTCACGCGCTATCCATACGACAAGTTGCTTTACTAGCGACGAACTTGCAAACGTTGTGTTTCTCTGCCCTCTGCTGAGCGCATTTCCACTAGATAGATACCTGCTGGTAAATTCTGAATGTTTAAGAAACGATTAGCGCCGTTCTGACGAAGCGTCTCAGAACCAAGAAGGTCATAGACAACAATCTCGTCAAGAATTTTTTCACCTCCTATTTTCACGAGGTCTTGAGCGGGGTTAGGAATCAAACTAAAGTTTTGCCCAGCCGTCTGTTCTCTCACACCAACACGTGAACCAACTTCAACACTTGCCATGGCTGTACAATTGTTGTTATCTGTTACAGTTACTAAGTAAGTCCCGCCAACAAGCGTATTGATGTCTTCAGTGATGTCACCATTGTCCCAGTTGTAAGAATAGGGCGGAGTTCCACCACTAATAGTCAAATCGATTTCTCCGTCGCTTCCAAGGTTGCTTTCCAGGATAACAACAGAACTGATTCCTATCGTATCTGGGTCGAACAATACAATTGAATCCACATCAGAAGATCCATTGATTAAATCTGAAACAGTGTAGTAGTATACCCCTGCACAAAGCGATGAAACATTCTGACCATTTACTCCTCCTGTATTTGCATCCCAGGTATAGCTTCGATTTCCTGACCCGCCAACGGCAGAAATGGAAGCAGAGCCATTACAATCGCTGTTACAGCTTGGTGATTGAACGCTGTTTACGATGGAGAGCACCTTTGCACTGGCTTTGAAGGTTGCCGAAAGAAGATTCCCTTGAGCGTCAGCATCAGCTTCCATTATGTAATAGCCTTCATTGTTGCTCAACCATCGGTAGGTCCAAGTAGTGTCCAAAATCACCAAATTCGGACTGGCAGACCAGCCGGTAATGATGTTGCGGAACCAAATCTCTTGAATGGTGGTGTCGATGGTTAATTGACGCAAACAACTGAAGTTTCCAGAAGGAAGTGTAATAGAACCATAAGCGTCAAAAGTGGCGCTGGTAATTTGAGTGAGTCGCAATCGAGCAGAGTCGATAACAACCAAGTTCGTATCAATGGTGGTGTCAATAACGGTGGTTAAGTTGAAGCCGTCACCGTGGGTTGATGGAAAGTCAAAAAGTTTCAGTTCAGGATTAAAGCGTGCTGGAAACAAATCGCCAGTTCCTAAAGCGTCAACAGTAACACCCGGAACGGTAAGTGAATCGTTGTTGATCTTCAAGAAAAACTCCCCAGCATCTCCTGACAATGCGAGATTGGCTGTTGGAAAGAAGAAACCAAAATTTGTGGTGTTGGGATTTACGAAGGCAATGGTATCTACGGTATTGATGTCGAGAGATGAATAATCCCAACTCGTCATACCCGTGCTTCCAGCAGTAAGGCCAGAGGTGTTTTCATCACCAAGAATAAAGAAGAAGTCGCCCACACTTGGAAAGTCTGTACGCGTGATGGTGATTTGACTGCTCGCGAAGAGTGGTAGCAGAAATACAGTGAATAGGTAGATGACTTTTTTCATGGTCGCAAATTGTTTGAGTAAAAGTACGACGAAAGAATTCACAAAGCTTCGAACATCTTAAACGGACACGAATATTCGATGATGTACTTTTGTTGGATGAAATCGATGCGACAGGAGAAGATTGAAAAAATGCTCTCGAAGGATCTGGGCGAAATATTGCAGGGGATGAACCACGCGATGCTGCCCGGGGTGATGATCACCCTAACCCGCGTTGATGTAAGTCCAGACCTTGGTTATGCAAAAGTGTACGTGAGCCTTTTCCCAAGTGAAGATCGTGAGAAAGATCTTGAAAACGTGAAGCGCCACACCACTGAAGTTCGTTTCCAGCTTGGAAAGCGCGTGAAAAATCAACTTCGAATAGTGCCGGAATTATCCTTCTTTATTGATGACTCTTTCGATCGTGCCGAACGAATTGACCAACTATTGAAGAAGTAATCTTGAGGGTTCCACTCTTTATTTCTCGACGGTATCTCTTTTCAAAAAAGAGCCACAACGCCATCAACATCATTACTGGAATAGCAGTTAGTGGTATTGCCGTTGGCGCCATGGCCTTGGTCATCGTATTAAGCGGTTTTAATGGCTTGGAACGTCTCGTTGAAGGAATGTACAGTAGCTTCGATCCAGAAATTCGTATCAGCCCAGCGAGCGGGAAAACCTTTCCTGTCGACTCCTTCATGATTCAAAAAATTCAAGAAATAGAGGAGCTCGAGGAAGTTGCACTTGTGATGGAAGAAATAGGATTGCTCAAATACAAAGACCAGCAGGTATTTGGCAAGATCAAAGGCGTGAGTGAAAACTTTATTCAGATGAGCGGGCTCGACAGCGCCTTGTACGATGGGCAAATGAACCTGCGCTCAGAGGGCTACCCAATGGCCATATTGGGCTATGGAATAGCCGATAAGCTCGGAGTTTTTGTACAACATGTGTTTGAGCCATTGGTGGTTTTTGCTGCCAAACGAACCGCCAAAATTCGAGTAAACCTTGACGATGCATTCAGAAGTTCGGCCATGGGTATTTCCGCGATTTTCAGCATTAACCCGGAATTTGACTACAAGTACGCAATTGTACCCTTGGATTTTGCTCAAGAAATTTTTGACCACGAAGGCTCGATTAGCTCGTTAGAACTTAGCGCAGCTAGTACCGCTGATTTAGAGGCGGTGAAGGCGCGTGTTCAGCAAGTTGTTGGAAGCGACTTCTTAGTGGAAACCCGCTATGAAATCAATGAGATCATCTACAAAACCAACAAGTCGGAAAAGTGGATTACCTACTTGATTCTCACCTTCATTCTTGTCATTGCCACCTTCAATGTAATTGGCTCACTCACCATTCTTATCCTTGATAAAAGAGGAGATATAAACGTGCTGAGGTCCATGGGAGCCGACAAAGATTTAATCCGAAAGGTCTTCCTCACCGAGGGTTTTTTGATATCTGCCTTAGGTGGTGCCATCGGCTTGGGAATTGGCTTTATTCTCACTTTCCTGCAA
>CAXAIH010000217.1:0-3740 GCA_963968755.1 uncultured Flavobacteriales bacterium | reverse complement strand
TTCCAAACCTCGACAAGCAAGGGATCGATGATGGCGTCGTTGTAAAGGCGACCTCAGAGGCAGAACAAGGCTTGAATGTGGGAAGAATGATTTCTCTCATGAGCCTGGATACCGACAAAGTTCCAGGCATGACCGTTAACCGTTATTGCGCTTCGGGAATGGAAACGATTTCAATCGCCGCCTCAAAAATTCACGCAGGAATGGCTGACTGTATCATTGCCGGTGGAGTGGAAAGCATGTCGTCCATGCCAATGGGTGGATGGCGCATCGTTCCTAACGCAGACGTTTCTGAAGAAACTCCTGATTGGTATTGGGGAATGGGCTTGACTGCCGAAGCAGTGGCCAAAGAATACAAGGTGAGTCGTGAAGACCAAGACGAATTCGCGCTCAACAGCCATATGAAAGCCATCGCTGCAGCGGACGGCAATGTGTTTCAGGAAGAGTTAGTACCAATTTCAGTTGAAGAAAATTATGTTGATGTATCTGGCAAGCCCGGACAGCGCAGTTGGATTGCTCAAGTGGACGAAGGTCCGCGACGAGATACAAATCCAGCCGCTTTGTCTAGGCTAAAACCTGTCTTTGATGCAAAGGGATCTGTGACCGCGGGAAACTCCTCTCAAACCAGCGACGGGGCGTCCTTTGCTCTAGTAGTAAGTGAGAAAATGCTGAAGCAATTGGGTGCAGAACCACTTGCCCAGATGAAAGCCTATGCAGCAATGGGCGTTCCGCCAAGGATTATGGGTATTGGTCCAGTAAAGGCAGTACCAAAAGCATTGGAGTTGGCGGGAATGAAGCTCAAGGACATCGAAATGATTGAGCTCAATGAAGCCTTTGCTTCACAATCTCTTGCCGTGATTCGAGAATTGGGCATGGATCCAAGCCTGGTAAATCCGAACGGAGGAGCCATCGCATTGGGACACCCATTGGGATGTACCGGAGCTAAGCTTACCACACAGCTCATTCACGAAATGAAGCGGCGTAAGCAGAAGTACGGCATGGTAACCATGTGTATAGGATCTGGCCAAGGAGCCGCAGGAATATTTGAAATTTTTTAAGACGAAAAAAGAAATGCCATGGAAGCAGAAAATTTAAAAGGAGGCGAGTTTCTCATCAAAGATGCAGTGGCTAGCTCCATGTTCATTCCTGAAGAATATTCAGAGGAACAGAAAATGATTGCAGCAACTTGTCGGGATTTCCTCGTACAAGAAGTGAGTCCACACCACGATCGAATCGATGCTTTGGAAGAAGGATTGATGCCTTCTATTCTCGAGAAGGCCGGAGAGTTAGGTCTACTAGGGATCAAAATTCCAGAGCAATATGGTGGATTCGGAAAAGACTTTGTCACCTCCATGTTGACAGCTGAAGTACTGGGAGCAGGGCATTCCTTCGCCGTTTCCTTTGCTGCACATACAGGAATTGGAACCCTTCCTATCTTGTACTACGGGAACGATGCACAAAAAGAGAAGTACATTCCAAAACTCACCACAGGTGAATGGAAAGGTGCCTATTGCTTAACCGAACCAGGTTCAGGGTCTGACGCCAATTCAGCCAAATCCAAGGCAGTTCTTTCCGAAGATGGAAAGCACTACATCCTAAACGGACAGAAAATGTGGATTACGAATGCAGGTTTTGCAGATGTATTCACGGTCTTCGCGAAAATTGACGACGAAGACAATATGAGTGCCTTCATCCTAGAGAGGGATTACGAAGGTTTGACCCTTAATCCAGAAGAACACAAGATGGGCATCAAAGGCTCTTCTACTCGACAAGTCTTCTTCAACAATGTGAAAGTGCCGGTTGAAAATATGCTAGGTGAGCGTCAAGGTGGGTTTAAGATTGCCTTGAACATTCTCAACTTGGGCCGAGTGAAATTGGCCGCTGCAGCTCTTGGTGGCTGTAAGAGAACCATCAGTCAGGCAGTAGAGTATGCAAACGAACGCGAGCAGTTTGGTCGTCCCATCTCTAAATACGGAGCTATCCGATTTAAGATTGCCGAGCAAGCCATTCGCACCTACGCCATGGAATCTGCCGTGTACCGATGTTCTCAGAGCATAGACAAAGCCATTCGCACTCTTGAAGCGGAAGGCATGGAACATTCTAAAGCCATTCTAAAAGGTGTGGAGCAATTTGCCTCAGAAGCCGCCATCTTGAAAGTTTACGGTTCTGAAGTGCTGGATTATGTAGTGGACGAAGGTGTTCAGATTTATGGAGGTATGGGTTATTCGGCCGAAGCTCCTATGGATAGAGCCTACCGTGATGCACGAATCAATCGCATCTTCGAGGGAACCAATGAGATCAACCGTATGTTGGCCGTAGAAATGCTTCTGAAAAAAGCCATGAAAGGTCAATTGGATTTGGCCACGCACGCTAAAAATGTCGCCGACGAACTTGTCTCGATTCCAGACTTTGGAAGTGGTCCTGAAGAAACCTTTGGAGAAGCCACAGCAAACTTGAAAGGTTTCAAAAAGAGTGTTTTACTCGTTGCAGGAGCTGCCGTGCAAAAACTAGCCATGACCCTTGCTAAAGAGCAGGAGGTCCTCATGAACGTAGCCGACATGCTCATCGACACTTATGTGGCAGAATCTTTCAAACTCAGAGTAGAGAAATTGGTGAGCATAAAGGGCGAGGAAGCCTGCAAGGTTGAATTGGCCATGTTGGAGGTCTTCATATACGACACAGCCGATCGCATCGCTAAGAACGGACGTGATGCCATTCTCTCTTTCGTAGAAGGAGACGAGCAGCGCATGATGTTGATGGGATTAAAACGTTTCACGAAAGTGACCCCAATCAATGTGAAGGAAGGTCGTCAGCTTATTGCTCAGAAGATGATTGAGGAGAATAAATATTCGTTCAACAGTTACTAGAAGTCCGCTGAAGCACATTCTAATTTAGGCGTTTCTACCGCTTACCGCTGCCCTATCCTTTGGTCAGGAGTTAAGGGTCATTCTTGATGATGACTCGAGTCAAACCAAAGAAGAGTACATAAAGTATACCATGGAATTCATTCGTTCGATTGAATTTGACCATGTACTAGACTTCGGATCTGGAAACATGGAGGTAATCCTCAAATTAGCCAATGCTCTTCCAGGCAAAAAATTCGTTTTCGACGACATTGACTCTAGTATTTGCAACTGGACTCAACTCGAGGCACAAATTAAAAAGTATGAACTTCTCGAAGTAAACACCAAACTTGTAAGCATTCATATTTGCACCGAAAAATTCCCCCAACTCGAAGGAAGAGAATTTAATCTCATTCTCGTTTCTGGACTCTTGCATGAACTGAACAAGAAGGCAGAATTTCTAGAAGTTTTGCAATCGCATCTGGGTGAAAATGGGTCGATTTTGGTTTCAGACGCCTTCTATGACAATATTCCCAGCCATCACAATGGATGCAATAACCGATTCATGACCAAAACAGAGTTCGAGGAGTTTCTCAAACCTCTCGATTTAACCTTAATACGACAATGGAATCAAACCGGAATTCAGGATGGAAAAGGGCGATCTTACGAATGGAGCATACTAGAATTCGAAAGGAACTAGAGTCCTACTTTCGCTTTCTGCTAGCCAGCGAAATTCGAAAATTTTAAGAAGTCTTAATATCCTCTTACGAGCGATCAGCGAGTGCTACATAAGGACGCTCATTGTGTCCCGTGTAAATCTGACGTGGACGACCGATAGGCTCGTTGTTCTCTCGCATCTCTTTCCACTGAGAAATCCAACCTGGAAGACGACCTAAGGCA
>CAXAIH010000216.1:0-3752 GCA_963968755.1 uncultured Flavobacteriales bacterium | reverse complement strand
GTGCAGATCCATCAGAATGATGTCGTAGTCTGCTTCTTGGAGTTTTTCTAGAGCCACCAAGCCGTTTTCCGCAATCTCAATAAACAAGTCCCAGCCAGCCAAGATGCTCTCTGCAACTTTTTGGTTAACGAGATCATCTTCCACCACCAATACCCGCTTTCCTGATAGCTTTTTAATGTTCGCAATTGGACTTTCCTCTGCAGCAGCAGATTCCGGTTTGTTCTCTGCTATTGCGTAAGGAAGGCGAATGATAAACTCCGAACCTAATCCTGGTTGGCTCACCACCTTAATACTACCAAGTTGAAGTTCCGTTAAGCTCTTGGTAATCGCAAGCCCAAGTCCTGTCCCACCAAACTTTCTTGTCGTATCTGTTTCCGCTTGAGAGAAACTTTCGAAAATCACCTTTTGTTTGTTCTGCGGAATCCCAATTCCAGTATCCACCACGCGAAATTCGAGTTCAGCCTGATTCTCATAGAAAGCATCTACATTCACGAGAACACTCACCTCGCCCTTGTCTGTAAACTTCAGAGCATTGCTAATCAGGTTGATGAGAATTTGACTCAGACGGCTTGGGTCTCCCTTTAGCACTTCTGGAACAGCCTTATCTACCTTGTAATTAAACCCAATCTTCTTCTCTGCAGCTCGAGCCTCAAAAGTCTTGTACAGATTCCTCAACAGTTCTCTAGGCTTAAACTCAACCTCCTCAAATTCAATTTTCCCCGATTCAATTTTCGAAAAGTCAAGAATGTCATTTAATAAATTCAAGAGATTATTCGCCGAGAAGTGAATGATATCAACCTTTGCGGTCTGATCTTCACTTAGGTGTTCTTCGTTCAACAAATGGCTCATACCAATAATGGCATTCATTGGCGTTCGAATCTCGTGACTCATAGTAGAGAGAAAGTTTGCCTTCGCTCTAGTCGCTTCCTCAGCCTCCAATTTTGCTTCAAGAATCACTTTGTTGGTCATGGTCTTCGTCCAATACAAGTAGAAGAGAATCATTGCTATAATGACGGCAAAGATTAGAACGACAAACAGGGTGTTCCGCTGCGCATTTTTCTCT
This sequence comes from uncultured Flavobacteriales bacterium, assembly GCA_963968755.1. Classification (GTDB taxonomy): domain Bacteria; phylum Bacteroidota; class Bacteroidia; order Flavobacteriales_G; family Salibacteraceae; genus UBA4419. The sequence continues at coordinate 2,689 of CAXAIH010000216.1, read as the reverse complement.
GCCAATTCCACCTGTTGCTCTAATTGTCCTTTTTCCAATTGGGCAATCTCTCGGTTCTTCTTATCTGCCTCATTTCGCACTTCCACATCAGCGATTACGTTGGCTATGTTCGCGTTGAAAATGGACTCCTTAATCATTGAGAAGACCCTATAATTCCTAAGTGCCGCCTGATAATCATCTACCTGTACACTTGACTGCGAAAGCAGCAAATACGCTCTTTTTTGGGGAAGTAAAAGCCCGTACTCTTTAGATATTCCCAGGGCCTGTCCAGCGAGGTTCTCAACTTGTCGGAAATCCTTTTCATTGAGGTAGAGTTTTGCTAGAGAGAGATACAAGTTGGCTTCTTCAGACTTATCTCCATTCGACTTATAAATCCACAAGGACTTTATATAATTCTCAAGGGACTTCTGGAAATCATCTGAATGATTGTAGGTGTCTCCAATGCGCTGATAGGCTTGGGCAAGAACATCATCGTGAGAGGTTCCGTCGAGCAAATTCACCGCCTTTTCATAGAGCTGCAGACTCTTGACATAATCCATTTGAGTTTCTTCCAGCGTTCCTTTTGCGATGTAAGCATTAGCTATGGAAGCCAAACTATTGGCATTCTCAGCTGTTTCTAAGGCGTCGTCAAAGCTCTTTTCCGCTGTTTCAAAATCTCCAAGAATCAATTTTACGGATCCCCATTTTCGGTAGCAGGCCGATAAGCCTTCGAGGTCACCTACACTTCTGAATATATCCCGAGCACGGAAATAGTTTTCTAAGGCCAAGGGGTAAATCTGCTCATCGAGATAGAGGTCACCAATACGCATCAACACCTCGGCTTCACTTTTATCGAAGTTTTGGAACTCAGCTGTACGATGTGATTTTGAATATGCCCTCAAAGCTTGATCATATAGACCTAAGGCTCTGTAGTTATCGCCCATGAGGTACAAGGTTCGAACCACCAACTCAGAGCTCTCCATTCGGTCGATAATCTGCTCAGCATCGTGCGCAAAGCGGATGGCTTTCTGCGGTTCGTGATGCACACAGCTCTCCAGAAGTGAGTCTATGTAAACCAAACGACTGGAATCGTTCCCAAGAAGTTCGAGCTTGACATTCAAGCTGTCGGAGAAGCCCAGAAAGCTAAGGTGAAATAGAAAAAGGAGGACAGAAAGTTTCCGCACCTATCAAAGGTAACCAAAGAGCTTTTTAATCTACTTTGCTGCCTCGAATTTAACAGGTGGAAAACAAGCAAGACCTAACTAGTTTTAAGAGCATCGCCAAGGTTACCCTTCCGATCATCATCGGTGGTCTATCGCTAAATATCGTGGGCATCACCGATACCATTTTCCTAAGTTGGCTGGGCGAAACCGAGCTAGGCGCTGTGGGAAATGCAAACATTTTCTACTTCATTTTCGCCTTTGTTGGTATGGGTTTCACCACGGGAGTTCAAATCATTTTAGGAAGAAGAAATGGTGAAGGTCGCTTTGACCAAATCGGATACAACCTCAATCAAGGGGTATATTTCGTGCTCCTCTTTTCTAGTCTAGCTGTAGTCGGTATTCTCTTCGCTTCCTCCCAGTTCATTCCGATAATCGTCCATTCTGCAGACATTCTTGCTGGTGTACAAGAGTTCCTCATCATGCGTTCCTGGGGGATTTTCTTCACGCTCCTAAACATGACCTTCATTGCCTTCTATGTTGGCATCGCTAAAACTAGAGCCATCGGTTATTTGTTGCCAGTTGCGAGCACTCTCAATATTCTACTCGATTATGGCTTCATCTTCGGGAATTTTGGATTACCCGAACTTGGCGTTTCCGGAGCCGCTATGGCATCAAACATAAGCGAAGGAGTTGGCACGCTCCTCCTCCTACTCTACACCTTGAAAATCGTCGATTTAGAAAAGTATGGACTGAATAAGATACACCTACCGCATATGGTAACGTTCAAACAGCAATTCCATTTGAGCAGTCCTCTTATGATTCAGAATAGCTTGACGCTCGCTGCATGGTTCACCTTTTTTAGCCTGATAGAATCACTTGGTGAAAGAGAACTTGCAGTATCTCATATTGTACGAAGCCTGTATATGCTGATTACCTTCCCACTCTTCTCCTTAGGTGATGCAACCAATACCTTGGTGAGCAATCTCATTGGAAGTGGCCGAGATGATTCGATTTTCAAATTACTGAAGCGTGTCATTCTGATTGGTTTCGGCTTTAACGTTTTAGTTTTAGTGTTCAGCTTGACCTTTACCGATCACATTCTTGGAATATTCACCGACGACCCGACCTTGACCGATTCGGCAAAACCGACATTCTATATCGTGAATGCTGTTCTTTTCCTTTTCTGCGCCGGTGTAGTTTGCTTTCACGCCTTATCAGGAACGGGACTTACCCGAAAGAGTTTAGGTGTAGAAACAGTGAGCGTTATCATCTACTTGTCCTACGCCTATTTCATTTCCAAGAAGCTTCAATTGGGACTTGAAATGACTTGGACAAGTGAGTTTATCTATTTCAGCTTGCTCCTTGTTGGCTCCCTATTTTTCCTCCGTAAAAAGGCTTGGCGAAGGGTCAATATCTAACGCAACAGGCTGAGGATTGACCTTTTAGCCTTTTAATCGTATATTGCCAATTCTCAATGCATTAATGCCCCAATTCTCATGGAGAACCACTTCTGGAACGAAGCGTGGACAGAATTCCACATTGAAGGT
>CAXAIH010000215.1:0-3753 GCA_963968755.1 uncultured Flavobacteriales bacterium | reverse complement strand
GGGTTTATGCTGATGTCGTTGATACGAAGAATGGGCAGATCGTCTCCTAAGGACGTCCAGTTTTGTCCGTGGTCCGTTGTTTTCCAAATACCTCCTTGCGCTACTCCAACGTAAAAAATATTGCTGTCTGTGGGGTGAAAAGCGATGGTATTAATGCGTCCTAAATTATGCGATGCATAATTAGAGTTAAAGCGACCTGGCGGTCGTGAGCTTGGCCCAACCGGCGACCAGTTGGCTCCGCGAGCAGCAGACTGATTTTTTAATTGAGCAGTTTTCAGCCGCAAGTTGTAAAATTCGCTTAGGTCCGGAGCTTGTCCTGAACCATCAAGGCGACTTCGTTCATAATCCAGGTGCCTTGCCATCCATTTCCAGCCTTTCTGCTTTTTCTCCCTAAGAAACTCTGTTTCCTTTTCTAACTCAACTGAACTTGATGCTGGCGACTGAGCATTCACAAGTGACGCTTGGACCATAAACACAACAAATAAAAGCTTGCCCAATCTCATTTTATTCTTTTTCGTTCGGTACTGACATGCGCACAACGGCATCAAAAACTTCCTCTAGCTCTTTCAAAACCACTGGTTCTATGGCTTTGTATTGAATCGTGCCACTCGCCCCTTTTAACGCGTAAGTCAGTCGTTTGGTTTGGCTGTCTTCTGCTGCGATACCATATTCCGACTTGAGTTTTGTGAAATCCGTGTCTTGCAATCGTTGCCACAAGGCAAGCCCCGATTGACCTGAAAGCTGCGCTTTATAGTTCCCCTTCTTCGGTGTATTCATTAAACCTTTGATCCGCACCTCGCCCTTTTCGTCGATGTGCAATTCATAAGCAAGAAGGTCCTCTGAAAGTCCGGAAGCAGTCTTTACGAAGTCTATGTATTGCATTTTAGGTGCCTTCTTTGGGTTGGAAGAACACGCACTAATGGTTAGGAATAAGGGCAGGATGTATTTTATCATTCTTCTAGAAATACTGCTTCTGCGAATTCTGCGTATTCCCTTTTCAAAGAATCAACCTCTTTCAAAGCCTGCTCTTCTTGATTAGATCTAAAGAATTGAGCAATGTCGCTTAGCCGGTTTGTAGTACCTGAAATCGCGGATAGGGCAACGAGCACGTCCCCCTCACTTTCTAAGATGGCCGCCACTCTTCGCATACTTTCAGGACTCCCAACTGAAGTCTCTCCAAACTTTAGTACCCTCATTCGAGAGCCAAAGATAGTTTTCGGTTATCAAGAACCAATTGTTCGATCAATGTTACCCCAATGTTAAGTAAACTTTACCTTAGTGTATATTTGTCGTGTGTCACGCTTATTTATTCTTTTAGTCCTCCCTCTATTTATTTCTTGCGAGCAGACAAGCGTAGAATACATTTGGCTCAAACCAGACGCCGCAGAAGGAAAGGACGCCCTCATCAAAAACGACCCTACTCACCTCATTTCTTCAACGAGCACAGTATTTAAGGCTGAGGCCCAGTACGACGATCAGTTGCAGCAACAGCTTATTAGCCGAAGCCTAATCGAATTCGATTTAAGCAGTCTTCCAAGAAATGCGAAGGTGCTTCACGCTGAGCTCCGATTGTTTAATGGTGAAAGAAGCGACTTGCAAGCCAACCTCAATGCTTTGAATTCAAATGAATGTGTACTTCAGCGGATTACTGAAAGTTGGGAAGAGAGCGACATCAATTGGGATAATCAGCCTGAAACAAGCACTGTAAACCAGGTGATTATTAATCCTAGCAGCTCAGAGTATCAAGATGTAAATATTGATGTTACGAATTTGCTCATCGATTTACAACGAATTGAAAACTTTGGAATCATGCTAAAGTTGCGAGATGAAACTGGCACAAAACGTAAAGTCTTCGGTTCCAGCGATGCTTTTCACTCGGAATTCCACCCTGAGTTGTTGGTTGAATTTGAAATCAAGCGCGCCATTCTAGCCAATTGAGGAGCACCTTTCTCATGGCATTTGCATCCTTCTAATTGTTTATGTGTTTTCGCCTAAGGGGAATTCTATTTTTGCAAGCATTCAAGGCGAACTATGATCAGTCTTCTCAGAAGAGAAATTAGCAGCTTCCTCAATTCACTCATTGGCTACATCGTCATTAGTCTATTCTTGGTGACCATTGGTCTGTTTATGTGGATCTTCCCTGGTGAGTTTAATGTACTCGACAGCGGATATGCCAGTATCGACACCTTATTCATCATTGCTCCATGGGTGTTTATCTTTCTCGGACCTGCGATTACCATGCGCAGCTTCTCAGAAGAATTTAGAACTGGAACCATCGAGTTGATCATGACCAAACCTCTTACCGACTGGGAAATCGTTCTGGCGAAATTTCTTGCTGGCATCATCCTCATCATGCTCTCTTTGCTACCAAGTCTTGTATACGTCTACACGGTAGGACAGCTTGGCGCAAGTCCTTGGAATCTAGATTCAGGTGCACTTTGGGGATCATATATCGGACTTCTCTTTTTAGCTTCTGGCTTTGTGGCCATCGGACTTTTTGCTTCGAGCTTAAGTTCAAATCAGATTGTAGCCTTTATTATAGCAGTATTCCTCTCCTTCTTTTGTTTCGTTGGTTTCGAATCGATCAGCGGCTTGGAAGTGTTTAAAGGAATTGAGTTGGTGATCGCACGGCTGGGCATCAACGAGCACTACATCTCCATGAGCAGAGGTGTAATCGACACCCGTGACTTACTTTACTTTTTAAGTTTGATTGTGGTGTTTATAGCTGCCACCAAATTGAAACTAGAAAGCAGAAACTGGTGAAAAACGCAAAGAAAACATCCGCCTTTCTCGCCTTTGGAATCAGCTTGGTTGTCATCTTCTTGCTTAATTTCCTAGGTCAATTATTTTTCGAGCGTTTCGATCTCACTTCCGAAAAGAGATACAGCATCTCCGAAGCCACGAAGAACTTACTTGGTAAAATCGATGACGTCGTATTTGCGCGCATTTATTTAGATGGAGAGCTTCCACCCGATTACCGGAAACTTCAAACTGCAGTAAAAGAAATGTTGGATGAGTTCAGAGCTTACAATCCAAACATTCAATACGAGTTCAACGACCCATCTGCTGGCGAGGACGAAGCAGAGAAGGTCAAACGATATCGAAAGCTCACTGAGGAAGGACTTCAATACACCAACATTCGGATTCAAGAAGCTGGAGAGTACACTGAAAAGGTTCTCTTTCCTGGTGCGATTCTAGCCTATGGAGAAAAGGAGATTCCAGTACAACTGCTGAAAGGATTGAGTGGTGTTTCGGATGAAGAGATGGTCAATGCGAGCATTCAACGCATTGAATACGAACTGGCTTCTGCATTGAAAAAGCTCATCATTCAGCAGGATAAGAAGATTGGATTTCTTGAAGGACACGCGGAATATGAAGAACTGGAAGTAGCTGACCTGGCCTATACCTTAGATGATTACTACACGATCAATCGCCTGAAAATGGATCAACAGCTCGGCGCCCTTGACGACTACGACGCCTTGATTATTGCTGGACCCGATTCAAGTTTCGATGAGCGCGATAAGTTCATCATTGACCAATTTGTTATGCGTGGAGGGAAGTTGATGATTTTGGTGGATGGCGTGCGTGCGAGCATGGACAGCGTGCAGCAAAGCGGCATGGATGTCAGCGTTCCAAAATCCGTGAATCTGGAAGATATGCTCTTCCGCTATGGTGTTCGCGTGAATCCGAATTTGATCATGGATATGCAGGCGCTTCCCATTCCCGTGGTTACAGGAATGCAAGGAACCCAGG
>CAXAIH010000214.1:0-3756 GCA_963968755.1 uncultured Flavobacteriales bacterium | reverse complement strand
ATATGAATTTGACCGCGTGGTAACCAGTGGCCGTATTTTAGGACAAAAGCATTTTGTAGAGAAAATTCAATTCGAGCTCATCCTATTCACTGTTCTCGGAGCCATTATCCTCATTTTGTTTCTTGCCTTCACCTTCAAAACCTTCTGGGGGGTTTGGGTGCCTTTGTTGGTTGTTGGACTCAGCGCAGTGTGGTTGCTTGCATTTATGATTCTTGCGGGAAAATCCTTAGATCCACTTGGCACTTTATTACCCACCATTCTCTTCGTAGTTGGTGTCTCCGATATTGTGCACATACTTTCCAAATACTTGGAAGAACTTCGCTGGAAAAAGCCAAAAGTTGAGGCCATTCGTAAATCCTTCCGAGAAGTTGGACTAGCAACCTTCTTAACCTCTGCTACTACCGCTGTAGGCTTCCTGAGCTTAAATACAACCACCGTAATTCCACTTCGGGAATTCGGAACCAATATGGCCTTTGGCGTGCTCATAGCCTTTGTCTTGGCATTCACCCTACTTCCTGCAGTCTTGATTCTTCGTGAAAAACCAAAGATTGCCAATAAGAGCTTTCACTCTGTGCGGTCCTTTGTGTTCTTGCACCGCTCTTTCATGAAAATGATTCGCCATCAAAAAAGTATTCTGCTCTTTTGGTTTATCATCATTGCCCTTTCTGTTTGGGGAATTTCAAATCTTCAGATCAACGGCTTTCTGCTTCAAGACTTGAGCGAAGACGACCCTTTCCGACAAGACCTGCAGTACATCGAGACGAACTTCTCTGGCATTCGTCCGCTGGAAATTGCGCTCACCACCACATCCGAAGATGGGCTGTTCACGTATGAGAGTCTGGTTGAACAACAAAAACTTGAAGACTTCGTGAAGCGTGAATACGACGCTGGTTTCATCAGCGGCCCACTAACTGTAGTGAAGATGGCCAATATGGCCAATCATGGCGGAGATCATAGCTTTTTTACTCTTCCCGAAACGGAGCGCGAATTCAAGAAGATGAAGTTTGTGCTTCGCAGAATCGCGAAGTCTAAGTTGGGACGAAATCTCGTTTCAGAGGATGGCAAAACCGGTCATTTCAGTGCTAAGCTAGCCGACAACGGGAGTCATTTTATGATGGAAAAAAAGGTCCTTCTGGATGACTTCAACTCTAAGTTGAAAAAGGATTTGCTTCAAATTCGCCTCACTGGAACGGCGAACCTTCTCGACATCAACAACGAACAGGTGACCTCAAGTCTGATTCAAGGATTGCTGCTGGCCTTTGCTCTAGTAAGTTTAATCGTAGGCTTTATCTACCGCTCCCTTTTGATGATCATCGTCTCGCTCATCCCCAATATGATTCCGCTGATGATTGTTGGAGGAAGTATGTCTTTGATGGGAATTCAGTTGAACATCAGCACGGCCATCGTATTCACCATCGCCTTTGGAATTGCAGTGGATGACACCATCCACTTTCTTTCAAAATTTCGTTTGGAACTGAACTCAGGCAAGGACTATTTGTATGCCTTAAAACGAACCTATCTTTCAACTGGAAAAGCCATTTTGATGACCACGCTTATCCTTTGCTCCGGCTTCATTAGCTTGTCTTTCTCATCCTTTGCAAGCACCTTCAACATTGGTTTCTTTGTGACACTAACCTTGGTGTTCGCCGTACTGGCCGACCTCACCTTGCTGCCCGTGATGCTGATTGTAATGAAAGATAAATTGCGCTTTGGAAGTAAGGCCTCCTAAGCTCCGACAGAGTGGCCTAGTGATTCTCGGTATGTACAACGGTTCCCATCACATAACTGACGGTATTTAGTAGTTTCCCCTGCGCATTGTACTTTCTCCAATCGCCAATTTTCAAATAATCAAAACCGGTATCGGAATAGATCAAATTCCCTTCCTCCTTCACACTTCCGTTAGGATGTGAGAGGGTTTGGTGATAGAGTTTCTTTCCTTTTTTCTCGAATTCAATGATGTTGCTCTGCTTTCCCGATTCGTAAAAGAAACGACGGTACTGGATGTGATCGTGTGCCTTCACGTACTTCTCTTCAAACTCGATATTTCCATTTTCATAGAAATCACGCCACTCTCGCACATCACCATCGGTGTAGTACACTTCTGATTTCACCGTCCCTGATTCGTAAAACACCTTGAGTTTTGCCTTGTGATCGTCAAGAATCGAAAACTTACGTTCGAGGTTTCCATTCTTCCAGAAGTTCTTGAAGATGCGGATCATGCCTTTCACATAATAGCCCTTATGCATCAGCTTTCCATCGAGGTAGAAATCCGAGATGTAACCATGACAGGGCTGTCCGTCGCAACTGCGAACTGAATCACCGCCAGCCATGCGAATGAGATCGTTGTACATGGTTATGCCATAACGTTCATCGATGATGTCGTAAGCTTTGTATTTATTCTGTGCTTGGGAAAGGCTTGATGCAAATAGCAGGGAAAAGAAAAGGCAGAAGCGCATATTTCAGGTTTTCAGGCCGAATATAATCAATGAAAAGGCCTAAAAGAAAACCCGTGTTTTCTTTCTTGAAACAGCGGAGGCTCGGAAAAATCCGATGGCGCCATTGTCGATATTCGTACTTACATTAGCTGGAGGTCCGTCGAAAAAGCCGCCTCGGAAAGCTGTGTTCAGCAGGGATTCGATGATAAAGTCGAAGTAATCACCGCTTACAGATCGAATCTCCAAGGTGATACTATCCCCCACTTCAAAGGATTCATAAGGAATACCATTGAACACTGGCCATCCATCCGCTGGAGAAGCTCCATCAACAAAGTCATCGTTTCCAAATGCCTTATCAACTAAAGCATACGTCATGAGCTCTCCATTCAAGTAGTAATCCCAAACGTAGTGATCCCCAATCCCCGGATTTTCTTGACCAAACATGATGATCCAATAAAATGTGTCTGCAGTGAAAAGTGTGTCCTCAATTGGTATCACAAATACAGATTCCATATCTACTACGCTACGCATGGCATCAACGGCGGTGTAGGTTTGATTGTCGTAGGAAACACTCAAGGTGTATTGTTGACCAACTTCACCTTGCACCGAACTATCCGTTCGGTAGGTTCCTGGAAGCGTATCAACTTCAGTTAAGATGAAGGTATTGACACCATCCGAGATGCTCACATTTGCGCCGCTCACTCCTGGCGGCTCTTCTGTATAGTAGTAGCTCGTGGATTCTGTCACTTTTATTTCGTGCGCCTTCTTTTCGTTTGTGATTTCACCCTCTATGACGATTCGAGTTTGTGAATCGTTCAAGTCGAAGTCGATCACCTCTGTGCAAGAAGTAAGTGCGACTGTCGATAGAATCAAATAGATCGCTGCTCTCATCAGAACTTGAAATTATAGGTAAGGGAAGGAATGATGGGGAATAAATAGGTCATCTGTGCTTCCGTTCGGTTTGTGTTGTTGTAGATATCCAATGCACGATCAATAAAGGCATTGGAACCGCGTACCAACTGCTCTTGGGCAGGAGGGATTTCGTATTTCGAACCCGAAGCAGCGAAGTTGATGGCGTATGGATTTTTGCGAGAATAGATATTGAAGATGGACAAGTTCCAGGAGTGACTGAAAAATTGATTCTCACGCTTCTTCTTCAAGTCGTAGGTGATGCTGAAATCACCCCTATGATATGCCGGCATCCGCGCTCCATTTCGATCGGAGTAGACAGGAACAGTCATTCCCGAATAATTAAACCTCCCAGTAGGCACGGTCACAGGTGCTCCAGAATTGTAGACAAAGGTTCCACTCGCGTTAAGGC
>CAXAIH010000213.1:0-3757 GCA_963968755.1 uncultured Flavobacteriales bacterium | reverse complement strand
ATTTTCAGGAAATTCAGCAGGGCCTTTTTCAAAATTTAAGCCTTTAAAGTATTCGTATTCTCATCGGGAAAGACGATGCTGGGCTTAAAGCTTTTGGCTTCTTCAAAGTCCAAAATTGCGTAGGAAATAATCAGGACGATATCTCCTACAGCGACCTTTCGAGCAGCGGCTCCATTGAGACATATGTCCCCAGATCCACGCTTACCTGTAATCACATATGTCTCCAATCGCTCACCATTGTTGATGTTTACGACCTGAACTTTTTCACCCTCAATTAGATTTACTGCTTCCATTAAATCTTGATCGATGGTGATGCTTCCAATGTAATTCAAGTTGGCCTCTGAGATGCTAACTCGATGTATTTTGGATTTTAAAACCTCTATTTTCATGCGGCCACAAAATTACGCAAATAAGCTCAGGTTGTCGAGCAATCTTACTCCTTCGATTCGAACAACGGCAAAGGCTCTGAGATGTTCAAGCCTATGTAAATCGTCAACTTCCTGAAGACTGCGTTGATCACAAATTTTGATGTACTCCACATTTGATGAAGGAATCTCATGGATGAGTCGAGCGAAATCATCCTTTAAGTCTTTAGCACCTTTTAAACCGACATTATCTCTTAGCCGCTTTAGGGCCTCGAAAATTTTACCTGCGGCACTTCTGGCTGGCGGACTAAGTTGTTCGTTTCTACTGCTCATCGCCAAACCATTTGCTTCTCGAACAATCGGGCAGCCAATAATTTCAATAGGTCGATTTTGCTGACGGACAAGGTCTCGAATAATCTGTAATTGTTGGAAATCTTTCTCCCCAAAAAAAGCCATGTCAGGGATACAGGCGTCGAATAGATGAGAAACAACGGTCGCAACTCCATCAAAATGTCCCGGGCGATTCTCGGCTTCCATACTTCCCATCAAAGAGCCAAAATCAAAGGATTGCTTTATCTGGCCGTTCGGGTAAATCTCTGTCGCACGCGGTGCGAAAAAGATATCTACGGCTTCGGCTGCTAACAACTTAGCATCAAGCTCTAAGTTCCTGGGGTACTTATCAAGATCTGAGGAGTCGTTGAATTGGGTGGGATTGACAAAAACCGACACCACTACTGTATCACAAATCTCCTTTGCTTTTCGAGCAAGAGATAGGTGCCCATCATGAAGTGCACCCATAGTAGGGATAAAGCCAATCTTCCTTCCGGCTGCTTTCAAGGACCTAATTCGGTGCTCTATATCGATTTTACTTTTTACGGTTTGCATTATAAAAGAATTGATTAGTCCAGAAGCCCTGCGGGACATAGAGCAGCCTTTCCCACAACGAAAGGTATTTTATTGTACTTTTGTAGGCTCCAAAAAAAGTAAATTCTACTATGTCGAAGCCCAGAGTTCTATACGTATCGCAAGAAATTTTCCCTTACCTACCAGAATCTGAGATGTCAAACGTCAGCAGATTCTTACCACAAGGGATTCAAGAAAAAGGTAAAGAAATCAGAACGTTTATGCCTCGTTTCGGTTGCATCAACGAACGACGCCACCAACTTCACGAGGTGATTCGTCTTTCTGGAATGAATTTGATCATCGACGATCATGATCATCCGCTCATTATTAAGGTAGCTTCAATTCAACAAGCTAGAATGCAGGTGTACTTCATCGATAATGAGGAATACTTTAAGCGTAAGTCTGTGTTTCAAGGTACCGAAGGAGATATTCACACGGATAACCATGAACGTATGATGTTCTTTGGTAAAGGTGTTCTAGAGACAGTAAAGAAACTTAGCTGGGCACCAGATATCATTCACTGCCACGGTTGGTTCACATCAATGCTTCCACTATACATCCGCACGGCTTATAAGAACGACCCGATTTTTGAAAACAGCAAAATCGTTTTCAGCGCCTATGAGAACACAACCGACGTTAAGAAAGTCAACCGAAGTCTTTTCAATAAAATTCAAGCGGACGGAATAAACGTTTCGGAAATCGAATCGCTGCAAAACCCAAGCCTAGAAAATCTTGAAATTTGTGCTGCACAGCATTCAGACGCCATCGTACTTGGCTCAGAAAAAATTGAGGAAGCGCACAAATTAGAATTGACGAATAATGTAAATCACGTATTGGAATTCCAAGGCAATGAAAACTACGTGGATGCATACGACGAATTCTACGACAATATTCTGGAAGAGTCTTCCGTTTTGATGGATTCGTAATTCGATTCAATGCTTACAAAATTTATAGGATTGCAGCCTCTCACTGGGGCTGCAATTCTTTTTTCCGCCCTTTTCATTTCCTGCGAGAAGGACTCTTTGGTTGGAACAGGAATCCAAAACGATGCTCAGAAGTATGATGTTTTTGAGTTAGACAGCTTCAGCATCGTAGCCAAAAGTGTTCGGGAAGATTCCATTAGAACTGACAACAGCAACTACGCAATTCTAGGGGCAACTTACGACCCTGTGTTTGGAGCGAGCTTAGCTTCTTTCAGCACGAAGTTTCAATTACCCGAAGGAAGCCTCGACCTTGGAGTGGTGAAAAACTTACGCATCGATTCGGCCTTTTTATTCCTCGCATATTTTGATTCCTATGGCAACGTAGAAGATCTTCAAGACATTCGTGTGTATGAATTGGAAGAAGCTCTTGCAGACTCTTTGAACTACTATTCCAATCAAATTATTCAAACCTCCTTTGATGCTGTTGGACAAAATGTACCCTCAGAAGGATTTGATTTAACTGAATTCCGAATGGTAGATGGCGAGGAAGAATTGCCTTCGCTCAAAGTCAGATTAGATTCCGACTTTGCGAAGAGACTTCTTAGCATGGATGCATCCGCCTACCTCGACAACGAAGCCTTTGGCACGGCATTTAAAGGCCTTCAACTCAGAAACAACTCTGTATCTACTAACACCGGAGCAATATTTCGCTTCTTACCTTTCTCGGAATTCAGTAGAATGAAGATTTATTTCACGGATGAATTCTATGCCGTAGACAGTCTCAACCAGCATTACAACATTGAATTCCCAATCGGCGAAAATCAAGACATTGTAAATACCTTCGGGCACAACAACTATATGAACTCCGAAGTATTGTCAGCTTTTGACTCTGAAGAGGCTGGCAAAGATCGACTCTACGTGCAATCTGGCGGAGGGATTAAAGTAGAAATAAACATCCCTTACTTGGCAAGTTTATCGGAGCTCGAACCAACAGTTCACAAAGCTTCCTTAGTTTTCCCTGTCGTGAATGAAACCGTAGACTTTCCTATACACTCAAGACTATTCTTGACGACCCAAGATTCGGCGAATCAAGCTCAGTTTATACCCATTTATGCTTCTGAATCCTTCAATGGCTCATATAATTCAGATATTCAAGCCTTTGAATTTAATGTAAGCCGATACGTTCAGGGCATCATAGATGGAGAGTACGAGAACAAAGAGTGGATTTTGAGTGATGAGGCTGGTTACATTTCATTTTCCCACAACCCTTTTAGAACCATTATTGAAGGAACAGAAGGGGAGAATCGAATCAAACTCAATCTGACACTTTCAATCCCTGAATAAGCATGTGTGGAATTGTAGGATACATTGGCACCGATGAAGCTTTGCCAATCATCATTAATGGACTCAAAAGACTAGAATACAGGGGGTACGACAGCTCCGGCGTAGCCTTAATGATCGGAGACATTAAGCTCTTCAAATGCAAGGGCAAAGTGAGCGACAACGAAGCTCACATGGCGGGTGAAAACCCTAAATCAACAATGGGAATGGGCCACACGCGCTGGG
>CAXAIH010000212.1:0-3767 GCA_963968755.1 uncultured Flavobacteriales bacterium | reverse complement strand
ACGCATTTGTGGTTTAGCTCCTGCGGTGCATAGGTACATTCCAGTTGATGAGGGATTCCCCATGAAGCGGTGTGCTCTAGAGGATCAAATTAAGGAAGACAAGGAAAGAGGCCTTCAACCTTTTATGCTGGTAAGCTCAATGGGAACGACTGATACCGGAGCTATTGATCCGCTTGAAGATTTGGACCACGTAAGTAAGTCTCATGGTTTGTGGCACCACTTAGATGCTGCCTACGGTGGTTTCTTCTTGCTTCTAGAAGAATTCGCTCATTTGAAAGAAACCATAGCTCGAGTAGACTCCATCACCGTAGATCCACACAAGGGATTGTTTCTTCCCTACGGTTTAGGCGCTGTTCTAGTGCGGGATAAAAAGGCCTTACGGGAAAGTCATTACTACCTGGCGAATTATATGCAAGACACGGTGAGTGCCATCGAGGAGGAGTCCCCGGCAGACTATTCACCAGAATTGACGAAACACTTTAGAGGACTGCGCATGTGGTTGGCCTTGCAGTATTATGGAACAGACTTGTTCGTAGCAGGGCTTGAAGAGAAGATACTACTCAACAGATACTTCTACTCGAAACTGGAAGACTTGGGTTTTGAGCGTGGGCCAGAACCCGAGTTAAGTGTCTGTATTTATCGCTTTGTCCCAGAGAGTCGAGATGCCAATCAGTTTAACCTTGATTTAGTAGAGGCTGTACGAATTGATGGAAGAGTATTCTTGTCGAGCACGAGCATTGAAGGTGTTGTTTGGCTCCGACTTGCGGTTCTTTCCTTTAGAAGCAGTAAGGCAACGATTGATCTCTGCTTAAAGGTACTTAAAGAAAAAGTGCAACACTTGAGTTCGGCTCATAATGACTCAAACTAGGCGACGAACATGCGCATCTCTGCTGAGGGCACTTCTGTGGTTGGGGTGAGCTATCTGTATAAGTAGTTTGGCTCGTTCTCGAAGTGATTTGCGGTACAAGTTCACCACGGCATATTCAGTAGCAACGTAATGAACGTGAGCTCTTGTTGTAACCACTCCAGCTCCAAATTGAAGCATCGGTACAATTCTGCTTTCTCCATGCTTTTTTGTTGAAGGAAGGGCAATAATTGGTTTTCCTCCTTGCGAAAGAGACGCACCTCGAATGAAGTCCATTTGTCCACCAACACCAGATTAAATTCGCTTTCCAATACTGTCGGCGCATACTTGGCCCGTTAGATCAATTTCTATGGCCGAATTGATGGCGGTCACCTTATCGTTTTTGCTAATCACATTTGTGTTGTTCACATAATCTGATTCAAGCATTTCCACAATTGGATTGTCGTCTATGAAATCGTACAATTCTTGAGTACCCATCACGAAGGAGGAAACAATTTTTTTTGTGCTTGTGGGTGAGACTTCCTGTGATAGCGCCTTTTTTGAGCAAGCTAAGGACACCATCTGAGAACATCTCTGTGTGTATCCCTAATCCTTATGATCTCCCAAACAAGACAAAACGGCATCGGGAATGGCGCCAATGCCCATTTGCAGCGTATCTCCGTTCTCTACCAATTCAGCGACGTTCTCACCAATCGCCTTGGAAATGTCGTCAACTTTTGGAGCGTGCAATTCAGGGAGAAACTCATTGCATTCCACCATGGCGTCGATGTGGCCATATGAATAACACCATCTCCATGCGTTCGAGCAATATATATTGATTCACCAGAGCAATGACATACTTGGCGCATTCTTCGGCGGCTCTACGTGTATCTACACTGGCTCCAAGAGAGCAGTAGCCATGCTGATCCGGTGGTGAAAAGGAAATCAAAGCAACGTCGATAGGAACGATGCCTTTTCTGAAGAGGGTAGGGACCTCGCTTAAAAAGACGGGGATGTATGAGCCACGTCCGTCTTCAACGGCTTTGCGGACATTTCCGTCCACAAATAGGGTTTTAATCTCGAAGGAGTCCTTCAGGTCCTCTTCTGCCTATGGCGCAGGGCCCTCTGTATGCAATGAGATATGGAGACGTCCTTTAACTCACCTCCACGAGCTGACATTGCTTGTATCAGACTTTGCGGGGCAGAGACTGCTTTATGTATGAAAACGTTGTCGCCGGACTTAATGACCTTTACGGCCTCTTCAGCATTTTGAGCATTGATCAGGTGTTCTTTTCGCTCTTCAATATCCAATAAACTATGGACATGATCTAATCTATATTCCTGATCATTGTCAAGTTTTAGGTACTCAACAGATTTTCTTGATTCAAGGTTTTTAATCACACCCTGAATGCGCGTTCCATCCTGGAGGAGAAGCTCAACAGACCGTGATTTCATGGAAAGAAGCTCCAGCTCATCGTAGACAGAACAGGATATTGGAACGTAATCAGTCATTCAAGCGGAGTACTACTTTCTTGGTAATCTCGTCGCCAACCTTCTTGAAGGCTTTCATTCCAGCCTGGTCAAAATTCCCACCTGCTTCTTTTACACCGTTGTAGGCTTCGTTAAGAACTTCAACGCCTGTGGTCATATCAGTGACAATTACTTCGGCATCGCAGTATGAAAAATAGAGGGAATGCACGTTTCCACCATTTCGAGCTCGAGCGTTTACCGTAATCATCAACTCTGCTTCAGCTGTATTGGTAGTGAAGTTAAAGCCCATCTTAGAGAGTTCTTCTTTGAGAAGTGGAGTAATGATAGGAACCCCAAGGGATTCGCCATTTTGAGTTTCATTGATTTCGAATGAAATTTTTGGTCCTGTAACTTTCCATATCATGCGTGCTGAAGGAAGCTTTCTCTCCTTAGCAACCCGATTGATGTATTCGGACTTCTCATCTAGGTGCAAGTACCTGGCAAGATCAATTTCAACAAATAAAATTTGTGTCGCTTTACAGGATTTGATTTTATCGACAGTGAAGGCAAAACTACCATTCTCTTCGCTTAAAAATTTGGTAACTTCACCACTGGTTACATTTCGGATTTGCAATGGGACAGCTGTTCTAGGAGTTGAATTCAGAATTAAACCTTTTACCTGCGGTTTCATTGACTTTTGACATGTTCCTTCAAACGAGCTTCCACTAAGGCGAATTTCAAGCGATTCAATTTTCTCTAGTCGCTTCGCTCCGGGAGGTAAGTAGTAATCAGCCTCCAAGTGCTTATGGGCCATGGCCGACTTCGACGCCGCAACGGTTTTGCCTTCAGAGTTTCTAGCTTCTAAGGTTATCTCAATGATGTCCCCGTTGATTCTCCAACTGCCATGTAAGTCCAATTCATCCTTTCTGGGTTTCTTAGTCTGTTCAATTTTACCCAGTTGTTCTGAAACGGCCTTCTTTAAGTCATGCCCTATCGGACTGTTCATCCCGCTGCCTTCATAGCTAAAGTCTTGAACTTGCAATTTTGATTTATCTAATTCGAAACCATGAAGTAGGGTATAGGCCTTTTGAAAGGCTGCTGCATTCACCGACATTTTAGGTGATGTATGCAATTTCTTAATATGATTTTGTCTTCTTGCTTTAACATCCGCTATTTCGGTAGTTTTTTGGTCTTGTACTGATCTGTACCCAAGAACTTCTAAGGTCTTTTGTCCCAAAGCAATTTGAGGAAAGAGGCTGTCCCCACTGATGATGGCTTCCATAGCCAATTCAGGATCACCTGTACCTAAGTAAATTTCAGAAGAAGAAATCCCCTGACTCAGCTCTCTGATCGCGTCTCGAATGAGGCCGTGGTAGTGATCGTATAAACTTTGGCGACTCACGAAGGCAAAGCCATAGGCTTTTTTAGCTCCTGGATCATAGTACTTCTGGAC
>CAXAIH010000211.1:0-3767 GCA_963968755.1 uncultured Flavobacteriales bacterium | reverse complement strand
GAAGAGCACCTATCAGGGACTGCCGTTTCGATTTGAAGCTGGGACTCCGAACATGGCCGGTGCTGTGGGGATGGCTTCAGCCTTAGATTACATGGATGAGATTGGCTTCGATTTTATTCAAAAGCAAGAAGACGAATTGCTTCAATATGCAATTAAAGAGCTAAAAAGTTTCGGAGGAATTAGGTTCATAGGTGAAGCAGATCATCGCGCATCCCTTGTTTCATTTCTCATAGAAGGAGCACATCCCTATGATGTTGGAAGCTTGTTAGACCAACAGGGAATTGCCGTGCGTACGGGTCATCACTGCACCGAGCCGGTTATGGATTATTTCGGCATTCCAGGAACCATTCGAGCTTCCTTCGCTTTTTACAATACCACTGAAGAGATTGACCGCATGATGATTGCTCTTGAACGCGCGCGAAAGATGCTTCTCTAATGCTCGATCTAAAAGGAGTTAAGAACATCATCTTCGACCTTGGTGGAGTCATATTGAACATTGACTACCAACTTACGATTCAAGCTTTTCAAAAATTAGGTGCAGGCAGCTTCGCCCAAGTGTACAGCCAATTTGTACAAACCAGATTGTTTGACGATTTGGAAAGGGGCCACATTGAACCTCAGCGTTTTCGTGATCGGGTTCGAGAAGAATTTCAACTTGACCTAAGCGATGAACAGATTGATACCGCTTGGAACTCCCTCTTATTGGACCTGCCGCAAGAACGGATGGACTTATTAAATAGGCTGTCGAAGGACTATAAACTCTTTTTACTCTCCAACACCAATGCGATTCACTACGATCAGTATTGTACGAACTTGATGCATCAATACGGCATTCCCAATCTAGACCCGCTTTTTGATGAGGTCTTTCTATCGCATCAAATTCACGAAAGAAAACCTGATCCAGCGGCTTATCAGCACGTATTGGACAAAGCACAAATTGTGGCTTCGGAGAGCATCTTCATCGACGATATTGAGAAGAATGCCTTTGCCGCAGAAGTGGTGGGGTTTCGCGGTGTGTTCTTGGAGGGAGAGCTCGTTGAGCTTTTTAGCTAGCCTGACTTCGACCGCTGTGTTCGGAAGGAGATCACATCAAAATATTGTGCTTCGCTGGGGTGGCCTCAGGAATATCCTGCTCGTTGAGCATTTGGCGCAAGTCTATCTCTATGGTTGGTTCTGCATGAGGACAGCATAGGAATGTCGTTTCCAAGCCCCTCAAACGGATTCTCGGAACAGTCACCAACCAACTCCATCATTACGAACACCCAACCAAACAAGGCGCTGAACGGAATGGATAATCAAGTGACTACTCCTCCAAATTGTTGGAAGGCACCAGCCATGGCAAAAGGCATCAAGAAGATGAAAATGCCGATGAAAATCAAATTCATGCTGGCATATTGACGGGGTAAGGGGAACTTCTTAATGTGCTCGCATTTCCCCTGATGTGCGTAGAAGAGATTCAGAAGTGATTGCATTTCCATGTGACGGAAATCGTCGATCATGCCATCCTTTCTATGCTTTTTGAGGTCTTCAGATTGTTGGTTGATGAGGTAGGTAGCTTGATTCTTAAAAGCTGACATCTTGCTGAATTCTTCAGAGGAAATCATCGGTTCAATGTGAATCTTATCCGTGAATTCTTTAAACACATCTGAGCCCCAGTTTTCTTGCCGTTTCTTATTGAGCTTCCCGATTTTCATTCCTTGATTCACATGTTCCCACTTGGCAGGAATCAGGAGTTGGCCTCGAAGGGTATACAGCCACGCGATGTGCCGATGAATAAGCCTTTTCTTGGCTTCTTGAAGTTGAGGTTCGCCGTGCTCTGATTCAGCATGTAGGTTGCGGATAAAGCCTTTCGTCATACTTCCCCAGGAGCGTGAGTCGTTCACGATGGCTCCCCATATTTTGCGGGCTTTCCACATACGATCGTAACACTGATTGTTTTTGAAACCAACAAAAAAGGAAACCGCGATACCCAGAACAGAAATTGGACTCCACGGGATCGCGAGCCAATTCACAGGCGCGAATACATAGATGCTTGTAGCAATTTCACCCCACAAGAGCAGCCACACCATGTGAAACCATGAGAAGGCTAGTATGTCACGCAGGTTGAAGGTTTTTTACGAACAGATGTTTAGTATAAGGGCCTGAAAATCAAATTATTTCTTGACAAAGTTCCAAGAGAATTCCATTGGCGCTTTTGGGGTGAATGAAGGCGATGAGCTTATTGTCGGCCCCTCTCTTTGGCTCTTCATTGATAAAGACAAAGCCTTCTTTTTTCAGACGAGCGATTTCGCTGTGAATATCGTCGACGGCGACAGCCATATGATGAATGCCCTCCCGGTTTTTTTCTAGGTATTTGTAGATCGCGCTGCTTGGGTCCGTGGCCTCCAATAGTTCCAATTTACTTTCCCCGAGTTGAAAGAAAATCGTGTTTACGGCTTCAGATTCAACGGCCTCCTCCTTATAGGCTTCCTCGCCTAAAAGTTTTCGAAAAACGTCACGTGCTTTTTCTGCATCCTTTACCGCGATTCCGAGGTGTTCTATTTTAATCATCCTTGTGTTTTAAGCAAATATGCGCATCAATGTGCCTTCTTTTTCAAATAGGAATCAACTCGTTCCAAGGCCATTTCTGCAGGGATATTTTCCTCTTTCAAGAGTGCATCTAGCAGAAGTGCCGAGCATCTCGGGGAAAGCAGACAAGCTTTACTCCCCATTCCATTCAGAACAGACACCTTCGACTTGTGTGGGTGGGTGCCAACGAAAGGTCGGCGATCGTAGCTAGCAGGTCGAATGCCCGCTAAGTGCTCAAGCGGCACTAGTTTATCTGTATAGATACTGCGCGCTACTTCGAGAAGTTGTTGAGCTGCCTTTTCGTCTGGTTCCACGCGCAGGTTTTTGTTGTCATAGGTAGCTCCGAGCCAGTATAAGCCATCTTCGGAGGGAGCGATGAAATGTTTCTTATTCAAGGCAGCATTCAACTTATTTCCTAGCCTGATTTTTAATAGATCTCCTTTCGCAGGATGGAAGGGTAGGTGGGAAAAAAAGGGATTCTTCTGTATTCCCAGGCCTTCACAGAAAACGATGTGTTTGGCTTGAAAATCGATGGATGGGCTTTTATAGCCGCCTGTTTCTTCATCAAATGCGTCGAAGTCAAATTCGGTTTCAAAGTAATGATCGTCGGCAAGAAGTTCACGCGATTTAGCAATGAAAGCTGGAACATCAAGCTTTGCGCACGCTTTTAGCTTTCCCAATCCGTGTGGGGCTTCAACGACCTCCATCCCACTCGAATAGTCTAGTACATCAAGGTACTGAGACTCTTCCATGCGGGCTCGCCATCGATTGTACTCTTCAGTGCTTCCAAGAATTCTATACAAGATGATGTCTTGAACGAGGGTTTTATCCTCATCAATGCTGCGATAGAAATCGAGTGCTTCGTCAAAAACCTCTTTCCCTGCCCAAGCGTATTTACTATCTCGAAAGGCCATTGGGTGAAAAAGACCAACAGCCACAGATGATGATTCATTCTTTTTGGGAAGGTCAAAAACAGCGCAGCTTAAACCCCTTTGCCTCGCATGAAGATGAAGGTTTGCTCCAGTTATTCCGTGTCCAACGATGAGAAGATCAAGGTCGATTTTCATGAAGTCGAATTGCGGTTTTCATATACTCGAATAAATCAGCTGGATGACCTTTGATGTGCTCTGAGGAACGCCTCCAACCGAGGCGAACAAAAATTAAATCTTTGGAAGGGATACCTACTGCATATTGTCCGT
>CAXAIH010000210.1:0-3773 GCA_963968755.1 uncultured Flavobacteriales bacterium | reverse complement strand
GCGTTTAGGATATTGAACTCATCGATTCGCTCTGCAGAAACTTCGGCGACCGCATAGGAAATGGCCTCCTTTTCTATGACGCCTCTTAAATGATTTCTGTTTTTTTCTGAGAGCTTTTTTGAATCGTTCAGGAGCGAATTCTTAAAGTCTTTTGGCAACACAACGGCAGCTGCGAAGACAGATCCAGCCAGACAACCCCTGCCGGCTTCGTCCGTGCCAGCTTCAACAAGCTCTGCATTTAAACAAAGCTCAAGCATCTATTGTGCGCATCATGCTGTCCCAAATTCCTTCTGCCGTCTTGCCCCACGAAAAGTCTTTGGCGCGTTCAAGTCCTTTTTCAATCAGCGCTTTTCGTGTTGGCTCATCATCTAATTTCAGCATTCCATCTGCAATTAAATTTTCGTTCAAAGGATTTACTAAAAGAGCGGCTCCACCCGAAATTTCTGGCATACAACTCGTTTCTGATGTCAACACCGGCACACCTGATTTCATTGCTTCTACGATGGGAATACCGAAACCTTCGAAGTAAGAAACGAAAATCAAAGCTTGAGCAGATGCAACAAGTTTGATCAGGTCCGCTTGACTTTTTCTACCCACCAATTTCAGGTCGTTTTTGTATTTCATTGACGACACAATGTTTTCCAGCTGACCAGTGCTCCACATGGGTTCACCTATGAGTACAAAGGAAGCCTGGCCGCCACGTTCACGATAATTTTCGTAGGCCATCAGCATGCGTTTGATGTTTTTCCTACGGTGGAAAGAGCCTACATAAACGAAATAGGCTTTACCCTCAGTGTAGTGTGCACGTTGTTCTTCTTGGTCAGCCTCTGATACAGGGCTAAAATCCTCGACGACGCCGTTGTAAACAACGTCAATCTTATTTGGATCAACTCTGTAGTGATTGATTAAATCGTTGCGCGAAGCCATGGAAACCGTGGTAATGCGATTAGCTTCTTGCGCATATTTCGGGAAGAATTCTTGGTAAAACTTGAGGTAACGCTTGGGCATATCTTCTGGGAAATGCTCAAAGTTTAAGTCGTGGATGGTAGTAAGGGTTTTGACTTTCGAGCCGAGGGGCATCATTCCTTCAGGAGAATAAAACAGCTCAGGTTTCCACTTTTTCAAAAGCCTATTTAAGCTGCCTTGGAACCAAATTCGCCAAAGAACAGGTCTTCTGGCCGGGAGTAAAATTCGATGGTGCGAGACATTCGCAGGGAAATTAAAATCTCTCGGGATGGCACGATCGTACACAAAGATGAATTGCACCTCTGGGTGGGCCAAACATATGCGCAGCATAGTCTCGTAAGAAAACCAACCAATACCTTCCAATTTTCCAGGTATTAGCAAACGCATGTTCACCACAATCTTCACTCGAACTAAGGTAGTTTTTTGAAGACTTAATTCCTTGTCTTCCTCCTTTGGCGTTCGTTTAGAAGCTCAAAATCATCCGCTTCAAGCAAGGCGTTGAAGCCAAGTATTTCACCCATAGAGACTTTGGAAAGTTGGAAATACTCCTTACCACTTGCCTCCAAGTATGTTTTATAAACAAATTCAGAACAATAGAACGCGGTGCTGTCGTCAGATAGAAGATAGTCTAAGTCAAAAGGAATTTTTTTCTCCAGGTAATACATCGCAATTTCTGATGCCTGGGCAGCGATGATTGAATCTTTATGACGCAGAAGGTGAAAGCTGAAAGGACGCGTATCCCGCATGAAAGAATCCAAAGGAATACTCTGTACACCATCTAGATCGGCAACGGTGCTTGAAAGGGAATGAAGGAGGAATTCCGCCCCTTCCTTTTTAATGACAATAGCACAATGTGATATAGGCTGTGCTTCTGCAAGAACTGAAACAACTATCCGACTAATAGAGCCGTCTCCACGTTTAAGGATAATGTCGCCGTTCTTCATTTCAGAACGGATCTTTTCGGTATCCCAAACCTCGGTGTTGTACCTTAAAGAATCGGGTATTAATGCCGGTTTCTCGACTTCCAGCTTGTCTTCCGTTTTAGATTCAAACGAACAAGCAGATAAAATCAGTGCCGACACGAAACAAAAAAGGGAAAGCCGCAACTTTCCCCTTTTCTTGTCAATGAGATGTATGCTATTTCTCAAGCGCAGTCTCAGTTACGTCACCGAATGAATCGGTTACACTCCAAATAAAGCGACTATCACTGCTTTCAATGATGTCACCGGTTTCAGAGAAAAGACTCATATTAATCTTTGTTCCGTCTTCCTCAATGCTATAAGTGAAGCTTGAAGTTGTAGTTCCTTTCGTAGGATCTTCGTATCGGTATGAACCGCTACAATCTTCGCTGCTCACAGAGCAACTTTCGAAAGTGTATTGGTCGTTCTCGTACGTTGACTCATCCAATGGAATACCATTAACAGTTACTTGAGTTACGTTCCAAGTTCCTTCGAGTTGATCTACGATTTTCTGGTTTTCAGAACTACAGGCGGTAAGACCTATTATTCCGACAAGGGCAATTGCATTTAGAAATTTCTTCATTTTGATTGATTTTGAGGCAAAATTAGGCTTATTTAGCGTTAAACGCATTTCTCCAGAATTTTATGTGCTTGGGTTTTATCCTCAAGCACGACAATATTCCGAGCTGAACAAAGTTAACCCTAACCGCTGGCCCTGTATACAGTGATTTATCAATAGTTTTGCGCCTTAAATCATGGATTCATGAATACATCCAATCAATCCGAGTTTGACTCGTCCAACTTATTGGTTTTCTTGCTAAAATGGAGAAATCCGCTTTTGATCGTTTCCTTTTCTGCGGCCCTTATTTCCGGAATCGTTTCGTTCATTGTACCAGAGCAATTTCTATCGACCGTCATTTTCTTCCCGGCAAATACAGCGTCCATATCCAAGGCGGTTATGACCGAGGATGTAACCGGTAAGAATGATATAGTGGCATTTGGTGAGGAAGAGCAAGCAGAGCAAATGTTGCAGATCCTCTATTCAGACTTTATTCGCGATCGCGTGATTGAGAAGTTTGACCTGATGATACATTACGAAATTGATACCGACGACGAGTACAAATTGACGAGCTTAATCAAGGAGTGGGAGAGCAAGGTCAAGTTCAAACGAACAGAGTATCAATCCATTCGAATTGACGTCTTGGACACAGATCCACAAATGGCTGCTGACATTGCGAATGAAATTGCCCGTTTGGTCGATGTGGTAAAGAATAGAATGCAAAAGGATAGAGCGGCCGAAGCACTTAAGGTGATCGAGTCAGAATACACCAAGATGCGTGATCATATGAAAGTTGTAGACGACTCACTCACGTTTATGAGAAAGCAAGGTGTGCATGAGTATGAAAAGCAAATTGAGATGATTTCTGCCGAATACTACAAAGCGATTGCTTCAGGCAATGCGCAAGCATCGAGAAAGCTGGAGCAAAAGCTAGATACTCTGGCCAAGTACGGTTCTGCTTTCATAGCTCTTACAGACAATTCGGAGTATGAGCGCGAACGTTTGATTTTACTCCGTTCGAAGTATGAGGAAACCAAAGTTGATGCGAGCGAGGATGTTCCCCACAAGTTTATTGTAAACAGGGCCTGGGCTTCTGAGAAGAAGGCTTATCCGGTACGCTGGTTGGTGGTGGTTATCTCAACCTTCTCAGCCTTCCTTTTTGCCGTCTTGGCAATTATTGTCATTGAGAATTACCGAAAGCTTCAGGAGCCGAACGTAGCCTGAACGGGGTGAGCCTCAGTCTTAAATACCGAATTCCATATGCAGTTGTGGGGCTTTTTGTCCTCGCA
>CAXAIH010000209.1:0-3799 GCA_963968755.1 uncultured Flavobacteriales bacterium | reverse complement strand
AGGGTGTTGCCCAGGAGTGTTGTTGCCAAGACTGGCACACCAACCAAGAGGGAGTGGCCGTTGCAGAAGATAGAAAGCAAGACTTTTTTAACTGCTTCGTCCTGACCAACAATGACTTTAGCAATTTCCGATCGGAGCGCTTCGTATTGCTTCAAGAAGTGATCTGCTGCTTCTTTATCTGAATTAAAGGTCATAGTGCTAAGGATTCGTTTTCCACTGGTGGCGGAGCTTGCAAGAATTAAATGAATCGTCGATTCGAATGAAAAAATCACCCTTGGTCGCTTCAATCCAACTCTCTACAGTTTCTTGTCTTTTCTCGTTCAAGGCGGCATCGCTTATTCGCTGATAATCGTCCTTTAAGTTTGCACGGTGTGGAGAGCGATAATCAACCATCTTAACAAGTCGATAACCTTTGCCCCCATCCTGCAATTGAGCTACCTCGGGCTCACTCATTCCACCAACTTCCATTTTCTCAACCACGATAAAGAGTCCCGGATCAATTTGACTTATTTGGTCCATTTCAAAGCGAGTTCCACCGCTGTACTGGTTTGTAACCAGACCGCCATTGTACTTTGATGCTTTATCGTCTGAAAAGAGCTTTGCAGCTGATTCGAAGGTGAGTGTATCTACTTTCTCAATGAGGGTACGAATGCTATCGGCGAAAATCTTTGCTTTGATCATGTCCTCTGGCTGAACCTTAGGAATCATCAAAATATGTGCAGCTCGAACCTGTTGACCTTTCTTTTCTAAGACTTTGATAACATGAAAACCAAACTTCGTTTCTACAATGTCTGAAACTTCATTCAGTTCAAGTTTGAAGGCAACTCCAGCAAATTCAGGCACGAGATCACCACGTGAGACAAAACCCAAATCGCCATTTTCCTTCGCTGAACCTGGGTCTTCTGAATAGAGGAAGGCTAAAGTTCCAAAGTCTTCTCCTTTCAAAATTCGATCTCTGATGGCTTCTAGCTTCTTTTTGGTTTTCGCCTTTTCAGCATCACTTACAGGAGCCTTTCTTACAATTTGAGCAACTTGAATCTCCGCATTGATAAAGGGCAAACTGTCTTCGGGAATATACTTGTAAAACTCTCGAACCTCCTTTGGGGTGATTCGAACATCGCCACTTACGGTTCCCTGCATCTGTTGGATGATCATCTGCTCACGAACTTCCGAACGAAACTCTTCCTTGATTTCCAGTAAGCTCTTGTCGTAAAACTCCTCAAGTCGCTCTTGAGATCCAAACTGTGAAACGAAATATCGAAGGCGACGGTCAATCTCTCCCTCCACTTGTTGGTCGCCAACCTCGAGGCTATCAATTTTGGATTGAGCAAGAAGAAGTTTAGAGAATAAGAGCTCTTCGAGAAGTTGACATTTGGCGTCAGGACCGGCCTCCATTCCTTGCGAAAGTATTTGTGAGTACCTAGTTTCCAAGGTCGATTTCAACAGAAGCTCTTCACCTACCACGGCCACAACACCGTCGAGCACATCACCGTCTTTTTGCCCATTCGAAAACAAGCTCAAAAGCATCAATCCAATTATCAGTAGCTGTTTCACTCGAAGTATTCTATTTGGTTTTTACGCCTAGCTTCTTCAACGAGTTTCTGCCGTATTTCTTTTGCCAAGGTCAATTTACGGTTGTTCAAGATGATAGAACGAATGCGGTTTTCGACCATTTCCACAGGCGAAACACCTTCCTTGAGCTGGTATTCAAGAATGGAAATGTAGTAGATGTTTTGCTCATCAGAAATTTCAAGAAACGAATTGTTTTTCAAGAACTCCTCTGTGTTGTAATCCCTCAATGGAACTTCCTTCAGAAGGTCGTTGAAAAACAACCATTTTTCTGCGTCTAAATTGTAGGAGACCGCATATTGGACTGCATATTCCTGCAATCTTTCTGCGTCTTGCAGATTAGCCGATTGAATCCATTTCTTCACCTGCTTTAATTTAGGCGAAGCGAGATCAAGTTTTAGGTATTTTACTTTTAGTACATAATCCTTCAACTGAAAATTCTCCTGATGCACATCGTAATATGTTGCTATTTGCCCCTCGGATACAACCGTATCTAATTTCTGACGGATGAATTCCCGTTCGTAGTTGTAGATGAAAAGCGAATTCTTATAATTTTCCACCTTCTTTTCGAGACCTGGAAGTGCTTCTCCCAAATTGTATTTGGCTCGTTCGAGGAGAACTTGTTCTTCCACCCATTTATCGATGAGGCTTTTAGCAAAATTCATACTGTCTTCAGCGCTCAATTCAATTGGGATCGAATTCCTCAAATCCTCCTTATACAAGACGTTTTCGGAGACCTTGGCCACCACTTCACCTTGATCTTGCAAACTGTTAAGCCAATTGCATCCAAACAGGAATAAGCTGGTAACAGAAAGAAGAGCAAGTCGAATTATCATACTTACTCCTGCTTATATTTTGTTTTGAGACCTTTCATGGCTTCTGGGCTCACTCGAAAAGTATATTTCGCACGGAGACTTTTAATCCATTCGGCTTCAAGCTCATCCTGATAAGCGGCCGTGATAAGTCCTTTTGCCTCAACTAGCTTTTTGGGAGCAGCATCGAGAACCTCTTCCACCTTGAAAACCACAAACTGATCTCCTTTCTTCATTGGGTTTGAGACTCCAACTTTACGTTCCAACTTATCCAAAGCTGGATAATCTCCAGCCTTATAAGTTCCAGACTTCACACTTACATTGAGCTGAGAATCTGCGTTGAGTTCACTTAAGATAGCTTCATCTGAGCTACCTTTTTTCAGGGCCTTACGAGCAAGTTTTATAGTTCGTTTCGCAAGATCTTCGTTCTTACAAGTGTAGATCGATGCCTTCATGCGATCCGGCCACATATACTTCGCTTTATTCTTCTCATAAAACTCAAGGAGTCCTGTGGTGTCTTCAACGGCTTTATTCCAGACCATATCGTTCATCAGTTCGAAGAGCAAGATGCCATCGCGATATTCCTTCATCAAAGCTCCAAAATCAGGATACTTCAATTCCAATCGAGCATCCTCGAAATTTGTCAACTCCTTTTCAACCCAACTATTGTATGAGGCAGTTATGATAGTTTCAATAGGATTTGCAGGACGCCGCTGGTATTTCTTATTTCCTTCAAGAAAAGCGGCGAAATCAGCTTGAGTAAAGGTCCTTTTTTCTGGAATAACCAAGGTATCTTCTAGACTAAACAGCACTGCATTCAATCCCTTCGCTTTCTCTGCTGCTTTCCATTTTCGATCAAAATAGTCTTCATCCAAGAGCTTCTTGAATGGCTTCAGGCCTGAAACCTTTTCAGAAAAAGCATAAGCCTCTTTAACCCTTACAAAGAAGGACTCTTTAGACTTCACGCCTCGACGATCGCGCTCCACTCGGCGCTTTAGATTCTTAGGATCTACATTTCCATCACCTGCCTCTTTCTTTCCAAGTCGTTTGATAATGTGCAATCCGTAGTTTGTTTGAATAGGATTCGAGAAATCACCGTCCTTCTCAAGAGCGAATGCTGCATCTTCAAATGACTGAACCATTTTTCCTGTTCCAAACCAAGGCAGAACACCGCCTTTTTTAGCTGTCCCCTTATCGTCGGAGAACTGTTCAGCTAAGACTTCGAAGGACTCACCTGCTTTTAATTTGTCGTAAATCTCATCTGCTTTCTTCTCAGAATTTTTCAATTCTTCAGCGGTGGCGTCCGGCTTGTTGCGCACCATGATATGAGCAGTTTGTATTTGACCTCTTGCAGCGCGACGGTCTTTCACAAAAATGATGTGATATCCGAAACGAGTTCGTACTGGTGGACTAACCTC
>CAXAIH010000208.1:0-3799 GCA_963968755.1 uncultured Flavobacteriales bacterium | reverse complement strand
GGATTAGGTTGTGCCACTGAACGACAGAGGTGTCCTGAAATTCGTCGATGAGAAAATGATGAAACTTTTCACCTGAGCGCTGGTAGATGTAGGGAACCACTTCTGCTCCAATGAGCCGCGCGAGCTTTTTATTGAATTCAGAGATGTGGATCACATTTTCTTTCATCTTGAAATTCTCTAATTCGTCCCAAAGGCTTTTAAGCAAGAAGGTCGGTCCTAAATCGCGAAGGATATAATCGAGGTCGGTGATGTGCTTGAGTTTTTCAAGAAGCTTTTCGTAGAATTCTTCAAGGATTGGTTCTGCTGCATCAAAAGCAGCCTCTTCTTCAGCTTTTAGATTCTTCTTCCGAAAGTTTTTTGCAATTAGCTTCTTGTGGGTGGGTTCAGTTGGAAAAACGATTTGACCAGAGATCAACTGATCCAGAAACCTGCCTATCCCTTTACTTTTCTTGCCTGGAAAATCTTCTACTTCAACACCGCAGGCTTTTAGAGAAGCAACAGTACTTATGCTCATTTCATGAGCTTCTTTTTTTAATACTAAGGACTGGGATTTAAGCTCTTTTCGAATCTGTTTGAAGTCCTGTAAATCCAAGGATTTTAGTCGCTCAAGAGAATCCAAGCTCTTTTCCTTAAAGAGATTCTTCCCGAATTTCAGCAAGTCGCGATCAATGCTCCAACTCTTTCCACTTTCCATTTTATCGGAAATGAAATCGTTGATTACTTCGGCAAGCAGACGTTCTTGTTTTGAGCGTTTAAAAAGCGCTTCCAAGGCTTTTCTGAGGAGATAGTCTTGATCCATCTCCACACGAATGTTCTCTGAAAGCTGGAGATCTTCGGCGAATTGTCGCACCAAGGAATGAAAGAACTTATCTATGGTGCTGACGTGGAAGTTTGAATAGTGATGCAGGATGTTGAACAGGAGACGTTCGCAACGTTTTTTAAAATCAGCCTCACTGCAGTTTAGTGCGGTACGTAGTTCTTGATACAAATAATGATTCCGTGCAGATTCCTCTGTGCTGAAGAAGTGAAGGTTCTCCAGAATCCGCTCTTTCATCTCATTTGCCGCCTTGTTGGTGAAGGTGATGGCATTGATGTGCTGGAAATACAGAGGTTCGGGGGTTTCCAGACAGAGTAGGAGGTAGTTCTTGACAAGCGCAGAGGTTTTACCCGATCCCGCAGAGGATCGGTACACTAAAAAAGTTTTGTCTGTTTGTGCCAACAAATAATAGGGTTTCGAACGTTACTACATCAAAGGTATATTTGAAGCCAAGCAAAACGATGAAGATTTTCAGCTCATTCTCAAAAATCACCACAATCCTTCTCTTAGTAAGTGCTGCTGGTGTTTCCATGGAGGGTTTAGCACAATCCCATGGGCCAAATTGCGACTTCCTTCTGCAGCTGAAGCCGGAACATAACATCGAGCAATGGTTCATTTCTGGAGATTATAGAGCTGGAAACATAGAGGTGGTCGAGCTTATTTCTGAGGAAATGGGAATATATCTGCTCGAGACGCATTATGTGAAAGATCGTGATGCTCTTCTTGAAGAATTTAAGGCAAACCCACTAAGCTCGCTGGTGCAGTTTAATCATCACAATTTGGAGCTTCGCGGTACAACTCCCAACGATGGGAATTTGCCTGCACAGTGGTACTTAGATAAGATGGATGCAACTCTAGCTTGGGACATCACCCAAGGCGGAAGCGACCCTGATGGTGAAGAATATGTGATTGCGGTAGTAGATGAAGGTTTTGATTTGAGTCACAACGACCTGCTCTTCTACAAGAACTTTCTTGATACGCTTGGGGACACAATTGACAACGATGGCAACGGATACTTGAACGACTACAACGGCTGGAATGCCTACGACAACAACGGCACAATAACAGGTCGCGATCACGGAACGGCTGTTTCGGGAATCATCGGTGCACGCACGAACAACGGTTTAGGCATTGCCGGTATCAATTGGAGTCATAAGGTGTTGCCGATTATGGGTTTGAGTTCCAATGAAGCTACCGTGGTGAAAGCCTATACCTACATATACAACCAGCGTAAGCTATGGAATGAAACCGGCGGCGATACTGGAGCATACATTATCGCGGTGAATTCATCCTTTGGTGTGGATCGGCAAAAACCAGCGGATTATCCAATTTGGTGTTCGATGTACGACTCTCTGGGTTCAGTTGGTATCCTGAGCATAGCAGCCACAGCTAACAGCAACGACGATATTGACTTTTGGGGAGACATTCCTACCACCTGCCCAAGTGAGTTTCTTGTGGCAGTAACCAGCACGAACCGCGACGATGCTTTGTCTGTTAGTCCTTCGGCGGCTCGAGGACTTGAGAACGTTGATATTGGGGCGCCTGGTTTTGAGATTTACACCACTCGAAATGGTGGTTTTTACGGCTCCAAATCGGGAACTTCTTATGCTGCGCCAATGGTTACGGGTACATTAGGACTTATGTATTCAGCGATGTGTGATTCGCTTTTTTCTGAAATGAAAGACCAGCCGGATAGCCTTGCTTTGGTGATTCGGGATTACCTCCTGAACGATGGAGTGGACCTGTTGGATACGCTTTCAGATAAGGTTGCCAGCGGTGGAAGATTAAACTTGTTCTCGGCGGTTCAGGCAGTGAACAGATGTTTTGTTTTGTCAGATTCCGAGACTCTGGAAGAAGAGGTGCGGATCTTTCCGAATCCTTCCAATGGTGCCTTGAGCCTGAATCTTGATCGCGAAATGGAGGTTTCGCTTTTGGACATCAGAGGTGCTGAGCACTGGTTCGAACTTCTTCCAGCTGGAGAGGTGACGCTCGATTTTAGCTATCTTCCGAATGCTATGTATTTCATCAACTTCCGGAACAAAGAAGAAGTTCAAACGTACAAGTGGGTGATTAAGTGATGAAACGAATATTGGTCCTTTCCTTTTTGTTTAGCCTCGTGGCAGTTCTTGCCTGCGACCGTGATGACTTCTTAGGAGAAACGATATACAACCCTCCCGTTCCGCGTTCATATCAATTAAAGTTCCCCGAACGCTTTCCTGCGCCATCCATACAAGGAGCAGGCTTAACCGAAGAAGGAATCGCCCTTGGAAAACGTTTGTTTTTCGACCCAATCTTATCTGCTGATGGAACACAGTCCTGTGGCTCTTGTCACAATCAGGAGTACGCCTTTACGGATAACGGACTGCAGTTCAGTATCGGTATTGATGGGCTTCCAGGAAAGCGCAACGCCATGCCAATCTTCAACTTGGCTTGGGCCAATTCATTCTTTTGGGATGGAAGGTCGGCAACGCTCGAAATTCAAGCTTTGGTTCCCGTTGTGGATCCACTCGAAATGCACGATACCTGGCCAAATGTGGAGGACAAGCTGAACAATCATCCAGATTACCCGGAACTTTTCGCCTTCGTGTATGGTGCAGATAGAATTGATTCGAACCTTGTTACTCGCGCCTTGGCTGAATATGAGTTGACACTAATCTCCAAGACTTCTGAGTTTGACAAAAAATTAGATCAGTATGGTGATGTTCGTTTCATTCAGTTCGACGATCCTGATGCCAAAAGAGGTATGGAGATTTTTCTTCGTGAACCAAGAAAACAAGCATCAGATTTAGCTGGTGGCGACTGTTTTCATTGTCACGCCTTGAATGCGCAGAACACACTGACTACCTTGAATCAATTGGAAAACAACGGTTTGGACCTTGAGCCTGACAGTGGTTTTGCAAGGGTCAGCAAGCAAGTCAGCGACATTGGAAAGTTTAAAACTCCGTCCCTGAGAAATCTATCCTTTACTGCTCCCTATATTCA
>CAXAIH010000207.1:0-3811 GCA_963968755.1 uncultured Flavobacteriales bacterium | reverse complement strand
GGACTGTCATCAGTCCCACTCGATCTGTGTCGTTTTTATCGTCTTTGTCTTGATCGGTAAGCAGGGCAACATCTTGCATGAAATCTGCCAAGAAGCGTATCTCTCCTTCTGGAGCTGAGTCTGTGAACTCCTTTATCCCGGCTAAGAGTTCTTGAATATTCTCATAGCGACTAACACCTTCGATCGTTTTGTCTTGATAAAGTTCCTTGAGAATTCCAGAAGATGAGGCCATTTTGCTCGCCAGTTCATAAGCGTTCTCTACTTCTAGTGTTCCTTCGAAAGAGCGAATCATATTTATGAAATCCGATAGTCGAGTTATGGTGCCGCTGTTGAGCCCTCGAGGGTTGGCAAGTAGCTGTAAAACAGCATCCCACATACTCAGCCCTTGCTCACTGGCAAACACTATGATGCGATCTATAGTCGTTTGACCTAAACCTCTCTTTGGGTAGTTGATTACTCTTCTGAGCGCTTCTTCGTCCTTGTGATTCACAAGCAAGCGGAAGTAAGCCAAGATGTCTTTGATTTCTTTTCGTTGATAGAAAGAGAGCCCCCCGAAAATTCGATAAGGAATGTTCAGTTTTCTCAAGGCTTCCTCCATAGCCCTTGATTGGGCGTTTGTGCGATAGAGAATTGCGAAATCAGAATTCGCAGCATGAGCTTCGTTTCTGGTTCTAAAAATTTCATCAGCGATGGCTCGGCCCTCTTCGTTGTCACTTCTTGCACGAATCAATTGAATCGAATCGCCAGGAACGTTCTGAGTCCAAACATTTTTGTCTAGCTGCTCTTTGTTCTTCGCAATGATTGAATTTGCTGCGCCAACGATCGTTTGGGTGGACCTATAATTCTGTTCCAGTTTATACGTCGCCGCATCTTGATAGTCACGCTTGAAGTTCAAGATGTTTTGAATGTTCGCTCCACGGAAAGCATAGATGCTTTGTGCGTCGTCACCTACAACACAGATGTTCTCATAGCGGGCTGCTAGGCGCTTCAATATGATGGCTTGTGCGTAATTGGTGTCTTGAAACTCATCTACCAAGATGTACTTGAACTTCTCTTGATACTTGAGAAGGACCTCGGGGGAGTTCTTGAGCAACACATTTGTTTTAAAAAGCAGATCGTCGAAGTCCATTGCTCCCGAATTGAAGCATCGTTTTTCATAGCGCCGATAAATTTCACTTAGCTGAGGGCGTTTGGCACTTGCATCTTCTTGAAGAAGAATGGCTTGATTCGCGTAATCTGCGGCGGTGAGCAAATTGTTTTTTGCTGCGCTGATTCTATTGTGTACAATTGAAGGTTTGTAGACTTTCTCATCTAATTTCAACTCCTTTATTATGATGTTCTTGAGAAGGCTGCGGGAATCTGCCGTATCGTAAATAGTGAAATTTTTAGGATAACCAATGCGATCTGCTTCGCTACGCAGAATTCGTGCGAAAACAGAATGAAAGGTTCCCATCCATAAGGATTTTGAATCCGATTCTCCTACAATACGTCCAATCCGTTCCTTCATTTCACGAGCGGCCTTGTTCGTGAATGTTAGAGACAAAATGTTGTAAGGGTCAACACCTTTGTTGATTAGGTGAGCTATGCGATAGGTTAGCACCCTGGTTTTGCCCGAGCCGGCTCCTGCGATAACCATCAGAGGTCCTTCGATGTGTTCAACCGCTTTTCGCTGTACTGTATTTAATTCGTCAAGGTAGTTTGTGGAAGACATGTATGAACAAAGAAAGCAAAGATGCCCTCGAGGGCATTCTAAGTGGAGCATTAATAATCAACAGATTTCGGGCACTTTGTGAATGACTTTTTTCCTGGACGCCGACGGCTGGTAGAAGAGGGCTTTGGGCTTGGTGAATTGACTGGTGATTAGATGCTTTCAACGCTCTTGCCCCATTAAAGCCTGGAAGTGGGTGTCAGGTCAAGTCCTTGGGCGAGAGGCGGCTGTAAAAATTAATCTTGACTGATAATAGGGTTATTTCATCGAAGCTCTTACCCCTATATGTTGTCAGATTGAAAGAGATTTTCTACTTTAGATTTCTCAATTAGATACAACACATTTAAATATAATATCATGTCAGACAACAAGAAAGAATTAAACGACTCAGAATTGGAAAACGTAAGTGGTGGAGCAGGATTGGTTCTTCCAGATTACATGCAAGGAATGTCGAATCAAGAAGTTGGCGCCGTAATGCGTGACCCAGATTTCGTTGGAACACCAGAATGGCAAGAGATCATGGATCTTAACTCTGACAGAGTTAGCAAAATCCAGGATCGTCGTGAAGCTCGTAGAGCAAACCTTGGTCGCGACCAATAGTCGAAAGAGAATAATTAGAAGGAAACCCTTGCAGCTAGCTGTGAGGGTTTTTTTGTACCTCATAATCAAGCCTTTGAAGGAGTATACCTTAATCGGATAAAATTGTGCGTTAATCGAAGTTGGGCATGTAGATGGGGGATTATTCCTTCGGATTTTCTACTTTAGATTTCTCAATTAGATACAACACATTTAAATATAATATCATGTCAGACAACAAGAAAGAATTAAACGACTCAGAATTGGAAAACGTAAGTGGTGGAGCAGGATTGGTTCTTCCAGATTACATGCAAGGAATGTCGAATCAAGAAGTTGGCGCCGTAATGCGTGACCCAGATTTCGTTGGAACACCAGAATGGCAAGAGATCATGGATCTTAACTCTGACAGAGTTAGCAAAATCCAGGATCGTCGTGAAGCTCGTAGAGCAAACCTTGGTCGCGACCAATAGTCGAAAGAGAATAATTAGAAGGAAACCCTTGCAGCTAGCTGTGAGGGTTTTTTTGTACCTCATAATCAAGCCTTTGAAGGAGTATACCTTAATCGGATAAAATTGTGCGTTAATCGAAGTTGGGCATGCAGATGGGGGATTATTCCTTCGGATTTTCTACTTTCGTTTTAACAATTTGATACAAAACAAACAAAATAGATAATCATGTCAAACAAAAATAAAGTAGAACTTTCAGAATCAGATTTAGAAGAAATCAGCGGTGGTAACTGGGTACTTCCAGACTACATGAAAGATATGTCAAGAACTGAAATCGGCGCTGTAATGCGTGACCCAGATTTCGTTGGTAGCCCAGAATGGCAAGAGATTATTGATCTTAATACAGACCAACTTGAGAAAAGAGCTGACAGACGTGCTTCACGTAGAGCAGATCTAGGTCGTAAGTAGTCATCTACTTCAAATAGTATTAAAGGCTCTCGATTTCGGGGGCCTTTTTTAATGGAGTTCGATATGTACGTTCGTCGGTCAAAAAAGTGAGTTCTTCGAACATTGAACTCTTTTGTTCGCAATTGCCTGTTCCAGAGTACTTTCGTTTATTCTAAGTTGTCAGCGGTAACAGAAAAAGAAGAACCAACAAAAATGGAAGTCCAACTTTTTGAAGGCGTGAGCGGAGAAACAGGCCTTGTACTTCCTGAGTACATGGGGGCGATGTCCAAAGACCAGCTTCGTGATATTTTTAAGGATCCCACTTTTGGTGGAAGTCCGGAATGGCAAGAACTTGTCGAATTGAATCCAAATCGTCAGCGCCAAGCGCGCAAGTCGAAACGAAGAGAGCAGTAAGGATTAACTACTCTGCCCTTCGCCCAAGTAATTCAAAGCACTTGAATTCTCACAAAAATATGCGTACTATAGTCGCATGCTTTTGAGAGGTCTTATCGCCCTATTTGGCCTTTTCTTCGCGATTCAATGCTCAGGTCAGGACTATAAGCACCTGCAGTGGGTTCTCGAAGAAACGTTCAAATTGAGCCCTTCCATCAAAATTTCTGAGCAGAACGTTGAG
>CAXAIH010000206.1:0-3830 GCA_963968755.1 uncultured Flavobacteriales bacterium | reverse complement strand
ACATTACGGTGAACATTTGGGTTGGAATTCCGATGGCTCTGTAAATAATTCCTGAATAGAAATCAACGTTTGGATACAACTTGCGATCCACGAAATATGGATCGTTCAAGGCAGCTTCTTCCAACTTCTTGGCAATTTCCAAAATTGGATCATCAACTCCTAAGTTCTCCAATACATCGTCCGCAGCCTTCTTAATGATGCGCGCACGTGGATCGAAATTCTTGTACACACGGTGTCCGAAGCCCATCAAACGGAATGGGTCTTCTTTGTCTTTTGCTTTGGCGAGATACTTTTCTGTGTCTCCACTGTCGCGGCGGATACTCTCCAACATTTCGATAACCGCTTGGTTTGCGCCGCCGTGAAGTGGTCCCCAAAGGGCGCTAACTCCTGCAGAAATGGATGAATATAAACTCGCTTGAGAAGAACCAACAATTCTTACCGTAGAGGTTGAGCAGTTTTGCTCGTGCTCAGCATGAAGAATGAGCAACTTGTTCAATGCACTTTCAACCACTGGGTTTACTTCGTAAGGTTCCGTTGGAACAGCGAACATCATTTTGAGGAAGTTCCCGCAATAATCCAAACTGTTATCTGGGTAGTTCACAGGTTGTCCTTTTTCATTCTTGTACGACCAAGCCGCAAGGGTTGGCATTTTTGCAAGAAGGCGAATGATGCTCATGTGAACCTCATGAGCTGAACGGTTCGGATCTAATGAATTTGGGTAGAAAGCAGTCAAGGATGAAAGCAAAGCACTCAATACACCCATTGGGTGTGCATTCGAAGGAAATCCGTCAAGAATGTTCTTGATTTCTTCGTGCACCAAAGTGTGCACTTTAATGTCGTTCTTAAACTCTGTATACTGTACTTCGTTCGGCAACTCACCGAAGATCACGAGGTAGGCTACTTCTAGAAAATCTGACTTATCAGCCAATTCTTCAATCGAATAACCTCTGTATCGAAGGATACCTTTTTCCCCATCGAGAAAGGTAATCGCACTCATGGTAGCTCCAGTATTCTTGTATCCTGGATCCAAGGTCACGTAACCTGTTTTGGCCCGTAACTTACTGATATCAATGGCTTTTTCTTTTTCCGTTCCCTCTACGACAGGAAATTCGTGTTTTTCGCCGTCGATGATCAATTCTACATTTGCCATAATACTTCTACTTTTCAATGAGTGCTGGGGAGGCATTCGCCTTTAAAAGGCTAATTTCCACTTGCTACAAAAATACAATTTTGACTTCTTATTTCCGAGGCCCCCAATTAAATAAACTTAAAGTCTCTTCCCGGGAAATACGCTTGGGCACCAAGCTCCTCCTCAATCTTGAGAAGACGATTGTATTTCGCAATCCTATCAGAGCGTGAAGCAGAGCCCGTTTTAATCTGACCCGTGCTCAATGCAACGGCCAAATCGGCAATCGTGGTATCCTCTGTTTCACCTGATCGGTGGCTCATCACAGACGTATACTCATTACGAGTTGCCATGTTTACTGCTTCAATTGTTTCTGTCAAAGTTCCTATTTGATTCACTTTAACAAGAATACTGTTCGCAATATTCTCGTTAACGCCGCGACCTAATCGTTCGGTATTTGTCACGAACAAATCATCGCCGACCAATTGAACTTTATCTCCAATCATTTTAGTCTGACTCGCCCATCCAGCCCAGTCATCCTCAGCCATTCCATCTTCAATGGAAATTATGGGATACTTCTGAGACCAATCCGTCCAATAGCTCGCCATCTCCTCGGAGTTCAGTTTTCTACCATCAGACTTATGAAAGTGATACACCTTCTCATCATCCAAGTAGAATTCTGAAGAGGCGGCATCCATGGCGATATAAATGTCTTCACCTGGTCGGTAACCAGCATTTTCAATTGCCTTCAAAATATATTCAATAGCTTCCTCATTCGAGCCTAAATTAGGAGCAAACCCTCCTTCATCTCCAACATTCGTAGCCATTCCATTTGCCGACAACACCTTTTTGAGGTGATGGAAAACTTCAACACCCATGCGCAAGGATTCACTGAAGGTATCCGCACCAAACGGCATCACCATAAACTCCTGAAAATCGATGCTGTTGTCTGCATGAGATCCACCATTTAAGATGTTCATCATGGGTACGGGAAGCGTGCGTGCATTAACACCACCAACGTAGCGATATAAAGGCATGCCGTGATTTTGTGCAGCCGCCTTAGCAACTGCAAGGGAAACGCCTAGAATAGCATTAGCCCCTAAATTTCCTTTGTTTGGTGAGCCGTCTAGGTCGATCAAAAACTGGTCGATACCAGCTTGATTGAAGACCAATGAGCCTCTCAACTCTTTGTTGATGCTCTCGTTTACGTTTTGTACGGCACGAAGAACACCTTTTCCCATATAGCGCTCTTTCTCACCATCGCGCAACTCTACCGCCTCATGAATACCCGTACTTGCTCCTGAGGGAACTGCCGCTATACCACGCGCTCCACTTTCCGTAAGCACTTCTACTTCAATGGTTGGATTTCCACGGCTATCGAGGATTTCTCGTGCGCTGATGTTACTAATAAAACTCATGCTTTGTGCTTTCTAACGTTAGTAATGAATTGATCAAACAGATAGCGCGAATCGTTTGGCCCAGCTGAAGACTCTGGGTGATATTGAACGGAAAACACAGATTTACCTTTTAGACTAATACCAGCAACTGTGTTGTCATTTAGATGAACATGTGTCAAGTCAACATCATCGTTAGCTTCAACCGCTTCAATGTCAACTACAAAGCCATGATTTTGTGATGTTACCTCACACTTTCCAGTCAAGAGGTTTTTCACTGGATGATTCACACCTCGGTGACCATTGTGCATCTTGAAGGTTTTAAGACCTAATGCGAGCGACAGAATTTGATGGCCGAGGCAAATGCCGAAAATCGGAATTCCACTCTCAACAAACTTTGTCACTTCCGAAACTTGAGCGTTCATGGCCGCTGGATCTCCAGGTCCATTGGATAGCATGATCCCATCTGGATTCCACGCTTTGATTTCCTCAAGGCTATCGCCCATTGGGAATACGCGTAGGAATGCGCCTCTATCAGAAAGGCATCTTAGAATGTTTCGTTTCACACCATAATCAAGAACTGCAATGCGCAATTCAGCAGAATCGTCACCAAAGTCGTAGGCTTCCTTGGTACATACTTTTGAGGAAAGTTCCAGACCTTCCATACTCGGAGCTTTCTTGAGTCGAGCGAGCAGTTCATCCACCTCCAAATCTTCCGAAGAAATGATCGCGTTCATTGCTCCCTTGTCGCGAATATGACGCACAATAGCGCGTGTATCAACATCGGAGATACCAACCATTCCTTGTTTCTCGAACAGATCTCCTAGGGACGAAGAGCCTGATAGACGACTAAAGATGTCGGAAAACTTTTTGCAGACTAGGCCCGAAATTTTGAGACCATCAGATTCAACTTCTTCATCGTGCACACCGTAATTTCCGATGTGTGATGGCGTCATCAAGAGGATTTGGCCGAAGTAAGAAGGATCCGTAAAGATCTCCTGATAGCCTGTCATTCCGGTATTGAATGCGATCTCCCCATATGAAGTTCCAACAGCTCCCGCTGCCATTCCCTCGAAGCTGGATCCATCCTCTAGTACGAGTAAAGCTTTTGTCTTTTCCATAGGCACAAAAAAAGGGATTTCACTGATAGCAAAACCCCTTTAATATTTTGAAATGTATGTTCAATTAGTCTTTCTTCTCTTCTTCAGAATCAGACTCATTATCTGAGGACGCTTTTGGCGCTTCAGTCTCTGTTTTTTCTTCATTAGCTTCCGCTTCTGGAGCCGCGGCTTCTAACTCAACTTCAGGAG
>CAXAIH010000205.1:0-3881 GCA_963968755.1 uncultured Flavobacteriales bacterium | reverse complement strand
CCTTTGTGCTGCCGGAAATTCTTTGAGTTGATGTCAACGACATACAAGCAACAGAAGAGGTATTGAAGGAAATGAACCAAGGCAATGCCAACATGAATTCAGACTTTGATTTTAGCGATCCGAACAGCATACTTCAAAGAACGAATTGGAGTATGATGTTAGGCCTGTTTCTCTTCTATTTCTTGGGCGGATATCTTCTTTACAGTGCGCTTTTTGCTGCGGTAGGAGGAGCGGTCGACAACGAAGCCGATTCCCAGCAATTTATGTTGCCGGTTACCGCACCCTTGATTTTCGCGTATGTGATATCGACGGTCATAATTCAAAACCCCGAAGGCCCAGCGGCTTTTTGGTTCTCTATCATACCCTTTACTTCACCTATTGTAATGCTCGTTCGTGTGGCCATTGGTGTGGGGGATGGTGGAATTCCAATTTGGGAAGTTGGCCTGTCGATGACCCTCTTGGTTGTAACCTTCATTTTTGTTGTTTGGTTGGCAGGAAGAATCTACAGAACCGGAATCCTGATGTATGGAAAAAAAATCTCCTACAAGGAACTTTGGAAGTGGCTTCGCTATTAAGCAGTGCCCACTTGCCACTCATTTTACTAGATTCGTACATCCAACTTAATTTCGACGCAAGAGTATGCCCAAAATATTGATTGTTGACGACGAAAGGAGCATTCGAAATTCACTCAAGGAGGTACTTGAGTATGAGAAATTCGAAACCCATGAAGCCGAAGACGGCATGGAAGGGCTTCAAAAAATTAAGGCGACTGATTTCGATTTAATCCTTTGCGACATTAAGATGCCTAAAATGGATGGCATCGATTTGCTTGAGATGGCTCTAGAGGTAAAGCCCAGTTCAACCTTTATCATGATAAGTGGACACGGCACGATCGACACCGCTGTAGACGCTATAAAAAAAGGAGCCTTCGATTACATACCCAAGCCCATTGATTTAAATCGTCTTTTGGTGAGTGTTCGAAATGCGCTCGACCGACAAGAGCTCATCGTCGAGACGCAAGTCCTTCGAAAGAAAATCAATCGGAAATTTAGTTCCAACATCATTGGAGAATCTAAAGCCATGCATACGGTGTTCGATGTGATTGAAAAAGTCGCCCCCACGGATGCTCGCGTGCTAATCACTGGCCCAAACGGGACCGGAAAAGAACTGGTCGCTCGTCAGATTCATGAAAAATCAACACGTCTTAAAGCACCTTTTGTAGAGGTGAATTGTGCA
The DNA here is from genome assembly GCA_963968755.1 of uncultured Flavobacteriales bacterium. GTDB lineage: Bacteria > Bacteroidota > Bacteroidia > Flavobacteriales_G > Salibacteraceae > UBA4419. The sequence continues at coordinate 2,645 of CAXAIH010000205.1, read as the reverse complement.
GCCATTCCAGCTGACTTGATTGAGAGTGAATTATTCGGCCACGAAAAAGGTGCTTTTACTTCGGCAGTTAAACAGCGGAAAGGCAAGTTTGAGCAAGCTCATGGTGGCACCATATTCTTGGATGAAATAGGCGATATGAGTTTACCCGCTCAGGCCAAGGTGCTGCGGGCCTTGCAAGAACATAAGATAAGTCGGGTTGGTGGCGATAAGGACATTAAGGTTGACGTTCGTGTTCTAGCTGCGACGAATAAAAACCTCAAGGAAGAAATTGATCAGAAGACATTCCGTGAAGATTTGTACCATAGACTTGGTGTCATACTGATTCAGTTACCTCCGCTGAAGGATCGGCTTGACGATATTCCATTGTTGGTTGAGTTCTTTCTAGATGAAATTTGCAAGGAACAAGGCATCAAAAGAAAGAGCATTTCAGAAAAAGGAATTGCCGAACTTCAAAAGTCTTCTTGGACAGGAAACATTCGAGAGTTGAGAAATGTTATAGAACGACTGGTTATCTTGAGTGACGAGAGCATTGACCAAAATCACGTTAAGGCTTTCGCCAACCCTTAAGACATACATTATTTTATGAGCATCCATAAAGCTTACTTGATTATGCTGAACAAAAGTTTTCCCATTCTTATCATATTTTCATCCGTACTCGTGTTTTTTTCCTGCGAGAATAAAAGCGAAAAGGCGAAGCCGGAGACAACAGTTCAAACAAACCTGAATCAAAAGCTCTTTCAATTCTTGAAACCTGAGGAAACAGGAATCGATTTTAAGAATGATTTCACCTTCGAGACAGAATTACTCTTCTACAAGTATCAATACAACTTTAACGGTTCAGGAGTAGCGATCGGTGATATCAACAACGATGGTTTGGAAGACGTTTATTTCGGAGGAAGTGAAGTTGCGAACAAGTTGTATCTAAACAAAGGTGACCTGAAATTCGAAGACATCACAGGATCAGCTGTTGTTGGGAACGACAGCTCATGGACTGCAGGTGTTACCATGGCCGACGTAAATACCGACGGCTGGCTCGACATTTACGTAAGTTGTTCTGGTTACAGAAGTGGCGACAATCGAAAGAACAAACTGTATATCAATCAAAAGGACGGTAGCTTTAAAGAGGAAGCTGATAAGTACGGAATAGCAGACAGCGGGTACAGCACTCAATCGGTTTTTCTTGATTACGACTTAGACGGTGACCTTGACCTCTATGTGCTAAATCACGGAAATGTGTGGACTTCCGTCAGTCTTATCAAACGCGCCTCAGGCGATCGCCCTATTCAGGCGGATAAATTATATCGAAACAATGGAAATGGAACTTTTGCTGATGTTTCCAAGGAAGCGGGCCTTGGATATGAAATGCTCGGCGGTTGGGGACTTGGAATTGCCGTTGGTGATTTGAACGGAGATCTTTATCCAGAAATATATGTCAGCAACGACTACGATGCACCTGACTATTTATACATCAACAATGGAGATGGAACCTTCACGGAGGACGTAAAAGGTTGGATGAAGCACGTCTCCTTGTTTTCTATGGGAAATGATATTGCCGATGTGAACAACGATGGCTTGTTAGACATCTTCACCCTGGACATGGCTGCAGAAGACAACAAGCGCATTAAGACGATGATGTCGGCGATGGCTCCTGATCGATTTAATGAACTCGTTGATTTTGGCCTTCCACATCAATACATGTACAATACCCTTCAACTGAATCAAGGAAATGGAAGTTTCTCTGACATAGCTCAAATGACTGGAATGCATAGTACCGATTGGTCGTGGGCTCCTTTGTTTGCCGATTTTGACAACGATGGATACAAGGATTGTTTTATCTCAAATGGATATCGAATCGATGATCGCGACAACGATTACAGAATTCGAATGTCTGAGACTTATGGCAAAGGAGGAAGTACATCTCCAATGAATGCTGCTGAGAAGTTTCGTCAAGCGCCTTCATCTCCGCTTCCGAATTACGCTTACAAAAACAATGGAGATCTCAGCTTTTCAAAGAAAAGCTACGAATGGGGTGTAGGCCAAAAAGGTTTTACGCAAGGTGCAGCATTCGCAGATTTAGATCAGGATGGTGACCTTGACCTTGTAACGAACAACATCAAGGATTTTGCTTGGGTTTATGAAAACAAGTCGAATGAAATGTTCGTCCAGAAGTATGTGAAATTCAGGCTTGAAGGAAGTGCCAGCAACCCAGATGCAATTGGGTCTAAAGTAACCTTGTATACTAGTGATGGAATTCAGTACTCAGAAAACCAACCCACTCGAGGTTATATGTCGAGCAATGGACGAGATGTTTTCTTCGCGGTTCGCTCCAATGTCGAAGTAGATCGAGTGGAAGTCGTATTCCCAAATGGGAAGCAACTGACCAAAAAACTTGAAAACTTGAATCAAGTGATAAATCTTTCCATTGAGCAGGCAAATGAATCTTATGCTCAAGCACAGAACAAGACATACTTTGAAGATGCCTCGAATCTTATGACTCGAGAATTCATGCACACAGAAAATGAATTTGATGATTTCGCCACGGAGATTTTACTCCCGCACAAAAATTCTCAGCATGGTCCTGGTGTAAGTGTTGGCGATGTAAATGGCGATGACTTAGACGACTTTTTTGTTGGAGGTGCGGCTGG
>CAXAIH010000204.1:0-3897 GCA_963968755.1 uncultured Flavobacteriales bacterium | reverse complement strand
CTCCTGGGCTCCCTGCTCTGGTATGCCTCGGTGAAATATGAGGAAATCCTTAAAACCGTCGTTCTTTCGGAGCTCAATTCGAGACTCAAAACTGAAATGAAAGTGGAGTCCTTGGATGTTTCCCCTTTCACCGAACTGCCATTCGTAAGTCTCAACTTTCAGGAAGTCTTTATTTCCAGTTCAAAAATCCAAGAAGCTAAAAGTGATACCCTAGCCTACTTATCATCCTTGAGCTTACATTTTAATGTCTTTGATCTACTGAACGAAGATTTTAGAGCGCGTAAAATCAGTCTTGCTGAAGGCTTAATAAACATAGAATTTGATGCTGCTGGCCTTGGGAATACCAATGTCATTAAAGCACAGGATGACAGTCTGAGCTCACCTTTTCTGCTAAAGTTGGAAGCTTTCAAGGCAAAAAATGTACACCTGATTTACCGACATAAACGCGATGGTATATTGGTGGACGAGCAGATTCACACACTCAAAGCATTTGGAAAAATATCGGACAGTGAAATAGATGCCGCGCTAAGTGGCGCAATAACTTCGAAGTCCATTCTGAGTGACAAAAGCATCTACCTAGAAGGAGAAAAATTGGATGCTGAACTCAACTTCTATTTCAATTTAGAAACAAATCAATTCGAACTTCGGCCAAGCACATTGGACGTGTCTGGCTCTCAAATAGAAGTTCAAGGAAACTGGAGCTCCAAAGCCTATAGTTGGGTCGTTCAAAGCAATGAAGTGGAGCTCAACTCGGTCTACGCAAAATTCCCGAATCCCAATTTGTCCTTCCTGGAATCGGCAAAGGGAAAAGCGGAACTCAAACTAAAGATCCAGAAGTCAGAAAAACAGGACGACGCGCAGCTCGACCTAGACTTCAAAAGCACGTCTGCCTCCTACCGAATTGACGATCAGTTCGAACTCAGTTCGTTGAAATTGGAAGGGAGTTTCACCAATGGAAATCGGCAAAACAAAAACACAAGTGAAGTGAATCTAGTGCTCTCTGGTGGTAAGTTTAATGGCAATCCGTTTTCAACGACATTGAAGCTTCAAAACTTTGCCAAACCCAGCCTGAGGCATGAAGGTTCCGCAAGCCTCAACTTTGTACAACTTAGTTCTTGGACAGCCTTGGATTCCATCCTTGAAACTACAGAGGGAAATCTTCAAGTTGACTTCAGCGGAAGTGGCACTTTCAAGAAACTCGACGACCTTAGCCTTAGGAACATTCTTCTCAAAGAACTAGAAGCTCAGATTGATTTCAAAGCGCTCCATTTTAGTCTGAACGAACTGGAGTTTGGAGGAATAGATGGTAGTATGCAGCTCAATGGGCAAAAGCTGAACTATGAAGCCTCGGGGGAATTGAATCAGCAAGAGTTGGAGACAAAGGGCTTGATTGTCGGCCTTATTCCTCAGCTCTATGGCTTATCCAGCAAGATGAAAGTGGAAACCGAAGTCTTCATTGATGGCGTGGATATGCAAGCATTCAATTCTGACTCCGATGACGAGCTGACCTTCGGGCTACCCAAGTGGATTTGGTTGAATGCGAAGGTTCGGCTGAACAGCTTTGAATGGAACAACTTTCTGGCTTCGAACGTAAGTTTCGACCTTCAGCATAGGCCAAGTTACATTCGCCTAAATGAGCTTCAGATGAGCCTGGCCAAGGGAGATCTGCTTGCACAAGCAACCCTCATCAAGCAGGATGAATATTGGCAAGTCAGCACGCTGTGCGAATTCAAGAAAATTGATGTGAAGGCACTCTTCTTTGCTTTCAATCAATTTGGGCAGAACACGCTTGAGGATCGTCATTTGGAGGGAATCCTCAACGGTTCGGCGAATGTGGAATTCACCTTTATTAAGAAGCTTGCAATTCAACCCGAAAGCATTTTTGGAGAATCGGATTTCAGCATTTATAAGGGTCGCCTTTTGAGCTTTGAACCCTTCGATGCGGTCGCCGATTACTTCGCTTCAAACTTCATTCTAAAACGTGTATTTAAAGCTGATGATTTGCGTAAAGAAATGCAAGACATTCATTTCGACACCCTCACCAATACCCTTCTCATACGCGATGAGCAAATTTCTCTACCTAAGATGCGGATCAAGTCTTCAGTGCTTGACCTCGACTTGGACGGGACCTACAATTTCAAAGATGAAGTGGACTTTCACTTGGACTTTTACATCACCGATTTAATGAGTCGTTCGAGTTCAGAATCTAAGTTTGGTGAAATCGAAGATGACGGCACAGGGCGGAAAAAGGTATTCCTGTTGATGTCGGGAAACATCGATGAGCCTGAGTTCAGTTTGGATAAGGAGCGGAAAAAAGAAGAGCGAAAAAAGAAGGTACAGTCGGAAACAAAGGTTCTGAAAGAGCTCATTAAGGAGAAGGTAATCAAAGGCGGCGAAGAAAACTTAGATCTCGAAGAAGATTTTGAAATCGATTGGTCGCCGGAAGATGAACAAGAGAAGAAAAGGACTTCGAGCACAAATGACAGCGCGAAAACAGGTGATGCAGATAAGCAAGCAAAAGGCCTTAAGGGATTGCTTAAAAAGTTAAAGCAAGGGGATACGACGAAGAGTGAATGGGAATTCGACTTTGAGGATGACGACTTCTAGGCGTTTCCAGAAAGTTTGGAAACTTCGCCTCATTCTCCTTCACTCCCATTTCACTGTGGATGCGGTCGGTGATTTCATAGCAGGCAACCATTACCTGCGCAACGTTACCGTATTCGTCAAAAACAGGCGACTTCACAATGTTGAACCAGTGTTCGCTTCCGTCATTCATGATGACCGCATTGATCGGTAAGCGTAGGGTCCTCTTGGTTCTAAATACTTCTTGATCTAGCTTTCTGAAAGCCTCAGATTCGGCGATAGAATGCCCAAGGAATTTATCTGTTTTTCCAATTAATTTCTTCTCTTGGTAGTTGTAAAATTCGCAGGTCTGCTTGTTCAACATCGTAAACCGCCCATCTATATCCTTTCAGAAAACAACACCTGGGAACGCATCTAGGATTTGGCGTATGGCGCCAATGCTAATTTTTTCTCCTATAAAAACTCCGTCTGACATCCCTAGACAAGGCTCTCTTTAAGATAAATGGCTTCTAAGTGTCGAACCTCTAAAGGCCTCGATACATATCCTTTTACCATTGGATGTTTTTCTGCGCGGTCTGCGTCTTCCTTCAAAATGGAACTGGTCAGAATAAAGACTGGAGATTCAAAACCTCTCTCCTCCATGGCTTGAAGAAATTGCCAGCCATTCAGATAAGGCATGTTCAAATCCAACATGATTAAGTCAGATTCATAGTCTTCCATAAAGGCCATGGCTCGCCCAGGATCCGTAAACGAACGGTGCTCAATCTGAGGGTCCTACTTCCCAAGGAGTTTCTCAGAAATAAAATTAAAAATGCTGCCGTCGTCGATAAGAAGGATACGTTTTACCTCAATCCGTTCTTGATCAAAATTCCAAGTCTTCTTCACTTGATGTTCTTTGTAAAAGGAAAGATACGTTGTAGGGGTTTCAAAGTTTCATTTTCCGGGAGAAAATGATTCGTCTTTGAAGTGAATTACCTGTATCATTGAAGTGTGATATTCGTTAGTGGCGGAACAGGCTTATTGGGTTCACATCTCTTAATTGAGTTGAGTAAAAAAGGACAAGCTGTTCGAGCGGGTTTACGGGATGAGTCAACTTCCGAATTTGTTAAATCCCTCTTCGCTTTTCACAATCTTCGAGAAGCTTTCGAGAAAATTGAATGGGTAGAATTTGATCTCACCAACCCAGCCTCAGTTGCTTCTGCGATGCATGGATGTTCAGAAGTATATCATTGCGCTGCCCTTGTTCCATTTTTCAGCAACGATTCCCAGAAGCTCTTCGATGTAAACGTTGTGGGAACGCGCAATATGGTAAAC
>CAXAIH010000203.1:0-3903 GCA_963968755.1 uncultured Flavobacteriales bacterium | reverse complement strand
CCTCTAAACTGTCCGTTGCTTCAGCGTCAATTTTTTGTGCCAACTCCTTCGCATGAAGCAGGGTTCGACTGTACAATTGAGTGAAGTTGATTCCTTTCGATTGAAGAGCGAGAGAAATGTGTTGAGCTACATTGCCAGCTCCAATCAGGGCAAGGCTTTGAATTGCTTTCAGTTTTTTCTGAGTTTAAGTCGTTGAACGACTGCGATAAAAGTACCAATTACCATCAAGATGCAACCAAGCCAAAGAAGGTTGATGTAAGGAAATACGATTGCTTGAAGTACGATGAAATCCTTTTTTTCGGCCTGCTCTTCTTCAATTTTTATTTGAACCTTCTCTGTTTGTGGATCTATGGATTGAAAGCTCAGCCTCAAACCCATATCCTCTTTATTCGCTGGAATATTGAAGGCAAAACTGGTATCTCTCAAGATGAAATAGGAGTACAAGTCGTGTTTTTGGGTATTGAAATCCCAGAGTTCAAATTTCGCAGCAACCACGATGTCTCCAGCTTCCACTTCTTGCCCTTCAATTTCACTTACAGGATAAATAGAATCGAGAAAGAGAATCCCTTTTGAAAGGAAGGCAGTGTCATGTTCAGCCATCCAAACATCCCGCTCATCGTATTCACCTTCTTTGGGTTCTTCCAATACTGCGTATGTAACATGTGTGTAAATGTCGTGATCCAAAAAGTGTTTCGTATCCGGTTCAGGAACGTTGCCCATTCTAGGGTTGAGCTGCACAAAAGGAAAGAGTGAGAACACTGGATTCAGACCTTGTTCGTCACGTTCGAAGAAATCGACTTTGAACCGAAGGTTTTGCTCTTCCTTGATACGCTCCGTGTACCTCACGAGGTATTTGCCCATTTGAAAGGTATCTCCCTTCACCAACAAGAGGTTCTCGCGATTGGACATTTCCTCACTCAAGGCAGTAATGTCGAAAGGGGAGGTGTTCATGGAGATTTTCTCGCTCTTCCCGGCAGATATGAGCGCACCCAGGAGGATGAAACCAAAGCCAACATGAGCCACAGAAGAACCTACTTTTTTCACCTTGCCTTGCCATATTTCAATAAAGTACTGAGTGTTCCCAATGATGGCAAAGAGGGACGTCCAGAGCAAGGCTATAAGAAAGGGGTTTTGGAAGTCAAGGCTTGAGGCTGCGACAATGGCAAGTGAAGCTGATACCGCAAGGGCGATGCTCAATTTCTTGATGAAAGGTCGGAATTTGCTTCCGTGATAACGAAGCATTTGAACGAAGCCCATGATGAAGGCTACAATCACTGCAAATGGAACTTGCCAGCTGTTGTAGAAGTCCTTAATATCGGTAGGGGCCGCCAACTTGGTTCCGAAGATTTTATTGATGACGGGCAAGGAGGTGTTGAAGATAATTTGGAAGGCTGAAACGAGGAGGACTAAGGCTCCAATGAACATCCAGAACTCGCGAGACCACAAGGTCTCTTCTTTCTTGGTTCTAGGTAAGTCTTTGAACCGAACCGCCAAGGCAACTATTGCAAGCACGATGTAGAACAGGAGGTAAAGTAGGAGCTGACCGCTCATTCCAAGATCCGTGAACGCATGCACAGAGGAGTCGCCTAAAATTCCGCTTCTCGTAAGAAAGGTAGAGTAGAGTACCAAGAGAAAGCTAATGATGACTAAAGCTAGCGCTCCAAAAAGAGAAGTTCCTTTATTGCGGTGGATGAGCATGAGGTGCGCCCCACCAACTAAGGTTAACCAGGGAACTAAGGAGGCGTTTTCCACAGGATCCCAAGCCCAAAAGCCTCCAAAGCTTAGAGCTTCATAGGCCCAAGCTCCCCCCATAAGGATCCCAGTTCCGAGAACCATAATTCCAACAAATGCCCATGGTAAACCTGGTTTCATCCATTTGTTGTATTTCCTTCTCCAGAGTCCAGAAAGTGCGTAAGCAAATGGAATCAAGGTGAGTGAGAATCCAAGGAATAGAGTAGGGGGATGAATCGTCATCCAATAGTTCTGAAGCAAAGGATTTAGGCCTCGTCCATCGAGGGATTCCAAATAAGCCGGACTTTGAAAAATCGGAAGGTTTACGAAATCTGAATGTTCCCGGAGTAAGGTGGTAAAGGGGCTGCTCCCAATTTTGTAGTTGAACACGTAGGTTCCAAGAATCATCGAGCTCAAGAATACTTGCACAGAACTGAAAATCGCCATCACAGAGGATGTCCATTCACTGCGTTTGTATAGAAGGATGTTTCCGAGCAAAGCGTTCCAGAAAATCCACAGCATAAAACTGCCTTCCTGACCTTCCCAAAAACAAGAGAAGATGTAGCGCGTTTGCATGTCTAAGCTCGAATGCTGCCAAACATAATGGTATTCGAAGAAGGAGTTGATTAGCATGTAGAAGAGCACGCCGATCATGCCTAAAACTGCTGCGCTGTGTAAGCGGAAGCTCAGCTTTCCAAGTCCTTCCCACTTCTCGTCGGAGTTTAAATGGCCCTTCACAAAGGCGAAGCAAGAAAGGCCTGCCGCTACAAAAGATAGCAGTACTAAAAAGTGTCCTAGTTGTCCTATTAAAAGATGTTCTCCCTGAAATTCCATTCTGCTCTTAAGATTCGGTTCCCGTTTCTTCTGGGCTTCCGTCGTTGTATTTGGATGGGCACTTGAGCAGTATGTCTGTGGCGCGGAAAATTTCACCTTGAGCTTGGCCGATCAATACGATCTGTTCGGATCGCTCAAAATCTTGTGGCTTGCTTTTTAGGAGATTCACTTGCCGTTCTTCCCCTTCGCGGTCAAGCATGTAGAAGGTAAAAAGGTCTGGATTGACCTCTGGCTCATAAACGCTTGCCTTTTCTCTGATTAGGGTTCCGACTACATGAAACTCAGAATCCGGAGTGGCAAAGGCTTCCTCGAAATTTGCGTAGGTACTAGAATCGCTCAAGGAACTGATGATGGCTCCAACCGCCACTGCGATTACCACGATTCCAACTATGTGCAGTTTTTTCATAATCTACTTCGAGTCTTTTTCGATTTTGGTCAAACGCTTGTCCATCGTCCATAGATAAACAGCAATTCCCACAAAAATGATCACTAGAACGCCTACAACGACGTAAATTTTTCCTGAAGAGCGCATCGCATCGGCCATTGGAATCTCACTTTGCGAGAAACCAGGGAGGCTTATGATTATAAAAAGCAGTGCAATCAATCGTTTAGTCATCTTCTCTAGATTCTAGTAAAAACAGGCGCCTTCTCACATTTACGATCCAAAAACCAAGGAGCGACCAGCCAATGATGGCAGGGTAAAACACAAGGCGCATATGGTTGTCGAGGTCGTAGGTACTGAATGCCGGATTTCCACCATTTCCTGGATGCAAAGAGTCGGTTACTCGAGGCAGGATGATGAGGAAAACGATGAGTAGGACATAGGCAAAGATGTTGTAGACCGCCGAGATGCGCGCCCGCTTCTTTGGGTCTTCAAATGACGCTCGAAGAATGTTGTACGCCAAATAGATTAGGATGGTGATAGCGGCGCCATTTAGTTTTGGATCATTTACCCAATAAGCACCCCAAGTAAAGCGTGCCCACAAGGAACCGGTAATCACGCCTAAAACTCCTAGAAGAATCCCTACAGAGGCTGTTTCTTTTGCTCGCGTGTCTCGTTCTAAGGAAGAGCCTGATAAGTATTGAATGCTGTGAATCAAGGAAGCCGTCAGCAGGATGATCATGCTGAACCACATCGTCACATGAAAGTAAAGGTTACGAATGGTTTCGTTGAGAATTGGAAGACGTGGAACTTCAAAAAGAAATCCGCCAACAATGGCGTAAATCACCAAAAGAACTCCTAAAACTTTCCACCAAATGCCTTTCATTAACAGCCCTAATTAATCGCGCCAAAGGTACGGAAATAGTAGATGGGAAAGGGCCAACACAAGCACGAGA
>CAXAIH010000202.1:0-3921 GCA_963968755.1 uncultured Flavobacteriales bacterium | reverse complement strand
GATTTTGTTCTCACTAGAGCTGACGTGAATGGCTTGGTCGTCTTGAACGAATCAGGTAAGCTGAATATCAAAGCTCCGGTGACGAGTGGGGCAGAAGTACTCGATCTGAATTATGGGAAAGATGTTATTGATTTTGAAGGTGAGTTAGATAGCTCAAAACAGCTTGATAGTGTTGCTGGCGAGTCCTGGGATATGAAAACGCATGAAATGATCAGTGGCGCTAGCAAGGAACCAAAGATGAATGCTCAAGGCAATATCACCGGAAAGAAACTCTCCGAAGTTCCTGGAGGTCCAATATTGGAATTCAAGTCTTCTGCTCCAGAACCAAAAGAAGAATTGGAGGCTTGGGCGAGCTCACACTTACAGCGATCGCGCTTTGCGCGAATGCGAGGCTTGGTGACTTTCCCCGGTTCTACCTCTGTGAACCCAGGCGATTTAGTGAAGCTGAGTGGTTTTGGTGTGCGCTTCAATGGACTTGCGTATACCACTCGAGTTACGCACGATTTAAGTGATGGTTTTTGGACAACCGAAATAGGTTTTGGCCTTAAGTCGACTGCACATACAGATGAAGGCTCTATTAGTGGGCCAGTGGCGAATGGTGTTATCCCTGGTGTTTCTGGAGTTCAGGTTGGTGTAGTAAAGAAAATTGATGAAGACCCCGATAGCCAATTCAGAGTGATGGTCACAATCCCGAGTATGGACATTGATCAGGATGGGGTTTGGGCGCGATTGGTATTGCCATATGCCTCAGCAGGAGTAGGGATGTATTTTATCCCTGATATAGGTGATGAAGTCTTGCTCGGCTTTCTTAACAACGACCCGAGGTATGCCGTGATTCTTGGATCGATGTACAGCGCGAAGAATAAGGCTCCTTTCACTCCAGAAGAGACAAACAAGGACAAGGGGATCATAACTAAAGAAGAGCTAAAGATCACCTTCGATGACACGGATAAAATCATTGCGGTTGAGACTCCAGGAGGTCAGAAGGTTACCCTTGACGATAATGCCGAATCCTTGACTTTAGAAGATCAGAACAATAACAAGGTGATACTCGATAGCGCAGGAATTAGCTTACAAAGTGGGAAGGACATCCTTCTTGACGCTAAAGGAGAAGTTTCGGTTACAGCTGCTAAAAACATTACAGTGAAGAGTTCGACCGGCGACGTATCGACTGAAGGAATGAACGTGAATAGCAAAGCTCAAGTTGCGCTAAGTGCCGAAGGCTCTGCCACTGCAGAATTAAAAGCCTCTGGCAACGTGACTGTCAAGGGTGCAATGGTCATGATAAACTAACCAAGATGCCTCCAGCTGCTAGATTGACAGATTTTCATCAATGCCCTATGCAGACACCTGCTGTTCCACCGATCCCTCATGTGGGTGGACCTGTGGTAGGTCCAGGAATTCCTACAGTTATGATTGGAAAAATGCCAGCAGCGGTTTTGGGGGATAACTGTGTTTGCGTTGGCCCGCCAGATTCAATCGTAAAAGGTTCAGGAACTGTCATGATTGGAGGGAAGCCAGCGGCAAGACTAGGTGATACAACAGCTCATGGCGGAGCCATAATGGCAGGTTGCCCAACAGTAATGATCGGAGGCTAATGGATACTAAAAAATCATTTCTAGGAACAGGCTGGTCATTCCCACCTACATTCGATAATAAAAGTGGTGCGGTAAGGATGGTTTCCGATGAGAAGGACATTGCCCAAAGCATAAAAATTATCCTCTTCACTGCTTTTGGCGAGCGCATGATGAGACCTGAATTCGGCTCAAATCTTTCTACCGTTCTTTTCAATGCGGTGGATAGTTTAACCCTTAACCGCATAAAGGATTTTGTGAGCAGATCCATTTTGAATTTCGAGCCTCGGGTGAGTTTGAACGATGTGAAAATTGAGCGAGATGAAGTGATAGATGGTAAGTTGCTTATCACCTTAGACTATACAATACGCAGTGTGAACGTTCGGACTAACATTGTATTCCCATACTACTTCAAGGAAGGGACCAACGTGACTGAAATGTAGGAGGCTGTAGTGAGCTGGCGGAATGAAAAAGACTGACAACATAAAAATCAATACTCAAGGCACTTCCGAAATCACGAGGTACGGTCAAGCTTTGGCGCCAGAATACTTCGGGGTGGATGAGCGTCGGATGAGTGAACTATTGGCCTTCACCTTAGAGTATGCACGTCACATTCGTTTCAAGAATTTGGAGAACAACTGGGATAGTGATTGGTCGGTCTTCTTTGAGAACAACCTTGCCTTCCTCCTGGGTACGATTTCATCTTACGACGTAGCGGGTGAAAGTAAAAAGTTCAACAGAATTCGGCAGCTGCTGAAAGCTGGAGGAAAATCAAAGGAGAACCTAGAGACTCTTTGGGAGCTCTTCGACTTAACGCACAAGCATTTTTCTACCCTCGATGAATGGTACAAAAGATCCAAATCAGATGTTGTTCATCTCGATAAAAATGTCTTAGTGAGACATTTGCAAAATGCCATCGACCCTAAGCTGAAGTTCGATTTACATTCCTTTCGTGTACTCTTCAAGAAAGCCAAAACACTTCTATTTAAGGATAAATATTCGGATTTTTCATTGGACGGATTCGATCATTTATGGAAGGCGGATGGGAGGGTTACAGTCACCACACAGGACGAATCCATATCACAGATAGTAAAGGAGCTTTCTGTGGTCAATAAGTCCTTGATCGCAGTACTGAATTTCCTCAAGAGCCTTGCGCCAAGTTTGTTGCCCGTTGTTCTGAAACAATACCCCTTTCATGCACCTCAAGCATCGTTGTTTCTCTCTTTTGTAAAGCTGTTTGAGCATGTTCAGAATGACTTAAACAAGTTGAATAGTAGGCATTTGGATTACTACTACGAACATTTGCTAAAACAAAAACCACGTCCTGCACAAGCCGATTTTGCACACGTATGTTTTGAGCCTGCCGGAAATGTGATCAAGACTCAAATACCAAGTGGAACACTGCTCACTGCTGGAGTTGATGAGGAAGGCTATGAGCTGACCTACGCCACTCAAGAGAGTTTTGAACTCAGTCAGAGTCAAATTGTTGACTTGCGTATTGTGCATGTTGCACGAAACCCATTGATTGGCTTGGGAAGCTCGTATCGTTCAGTATCCAATGTGTATTCGCGAACGATTACCCCTTCGAATTCGGGATTCATAATGGATGAATTTGGTAACGAAGTTTCCTTCGAGATCATGGGGCGTGATCAGTCCGACCTCAATGAGGAAAACCGCGACATGCAATTCGCTAAGCTCGGTTTTGCCATTTCTTCTCCAGTGTTGGTGATGAGTGAAGGTCAGCGTTCTGTAAAGTTGGATTTCTCTTTTCAATTGAAATCGATGGGCTCACTGGTTTCTTTTATTGAAGAAATCACAAGTAGAGAAGGTTTGACCCCCGATACTGCCTTTTACAAGATATTGAACAATATATTCACCGTTAGAGTCACTGGAAGTCAAGCTTGGTTTCAAACAGACCGCTATGAAATACTACCACCTGATTCTTGGACAGACGGAAACATTCGCATTGAATTAAATTTCGATGTTTCTGCCCCAAGTATAAGTCCTTATGATGTCGACGTTCATGGTGGAGAATATAAGGCGGACTGGCCGGTCATTGAATTCAGTTTGTCGTCTCGTTATGCCATGTACGGGTACTCGTACCTTAAAGATTTGGTTGTACAGAGATGTTCCATTGATGTTGAGGTTCGAAAAATCCGTTCACTTCAAGCTTTCAACGACTTGGGGCAACTCGATTCCAGCAAACCTTTTTACCCATTCGGAAGTACGCCTGATTTGGGTTCCTACTTCCTTATCGGCCACGAAGAGTTGAGTTTGAAGAAATTGGACTATGTCAGCTTGGATCTTCAATGGCATAACCTTCCACGTGAGATTGGTGGAATGCGAG
>CAXAIH010000201.1:0-3965 GCA_963968755.1 uncultured Flavobacteriales bacterium | reverse complement strand
TGCGTTTGCTGCTCTTCATCATGAATCAGCTCACGTCGATGGGCAACGTCAAAGATGCCCCCTTAACGCCTCTAAGCGTCCAGCTAGATGTTCTAGCGTGTCTTGATTTATCATCAGTTAAATTGATACTCGTTTATGACTTCCCAAATGGAAGAATCTTCAAATCCTTTCCTTCGCAAATATGACACAATATGCGCTTTCTGCTGCATACCTTTCTTCTTCACTTTTGGGATTTTTTGCTCAATTAGTTTCCGAATAAGTCCGAGATAATCATCGAAATCAATCTCTTTGAGTCCTTGGTCAATCAAGGATGAATTAATTCCTTTAGCTCTGAGGCTATGACGAATTTTCACCTTGCCCCATTTATTGCCAATAAACTTGGAACGCACCATTATCTTGGCAAATCTCAAGTCGTCAACTATTTTGAGCTCCTTAAACTCCTTTACGAGCCCATCAACCTCATTCGAGCTTAGCTCCAACTCAAGGGCTTTAAGCTCTAACTCGTTAGATGATCGCTCACGTCGAGCGCAAAAATGAAACAGTTTAGATCGGGCATGCTTTATTACTTCATCCCGATCCATTGGAAACTAGAACTTCAGCAGGTTTCCGTCCTTATCCATCAGTTGAAACTTAACTAATGGAAGTGCATATGAGGCCTTTACTGTTATCCAACGTCCATGAGCTTTATACCATTTCCGTTGATACTGGTTGAAGTTCTTTTTAAGGTATGCATCTATAAAAGGATGAACACTTAACTGAATTTTTCCCTTGTAACCTGCACATGCTTTTTGAACGTAGGAATCAATCTGATCAATGATCAATATGGTCGCCTGAACCTCTTTCTTTCCGCCATCGGCCGTTGGAATATATTCCGTTGTCTTGATATCCATTTCAGGACGCACGCGCTGCCGGGTAATTTGGACCAAACCAAATTTACTTGGAGGCAAGATGTGATGCTTAGCGCGGTCAGTTTTCATGAACTCCTTGAGCTGGTTGACCAACTCCTTACGGTTCTCCGCCTTGTGCATGTCAATAAAATCAACCACGATGATGCCTCCCATATCTCTCAGCCGGAGCTGACGTGCAATTTCTTCGGCAGCTTCAAGATTAACCTTCAGTGCATTTTGCTCTTGGTTGTTGATCTTCTTGGAAGTGTTTCCTGAATTCACATCCACGACGTGCAATGCTTCCGTATGCTCTATCACCAGATAAGCACCTGAATGCATCGTCACATTCTTACCAAAGGCACCTTTGATTTGCTTTTCTATGTTGAAGAAATCGAAGATTGGAATTTTTCCCTTGTACAGGTTAATTATGTCCTTCCGCTCAGGGGCGATACTCTCGAGGTACTCTTTTAGATCATAAAAAAGCGTCTCATCGTTGATATAGACTTTATTGAAGTCTGGGCTCAACATGTCGCGAAGGAATGCAGCGCTTCGGTTAAGCTCTGAAAGCACCTTATAAGGTGGCTTCTTGTCCTTCATGGTGTCATGAAGTTCAACCCACTTTTGATAAAGGTCTTTAAGGTCTTTGTCCAGCTCAGCAACTTTCTTACTCTCAGCTACGGTCCTAATGATTACACCAAAATTCTTCGGCTTAATGCTCTGAATTAGGGTGCGCAATCTTTCGCGTTCGCGTCGACTTCGAATCTTTTGAGAGACGGAAATCTTATTTGAAAATGGGACCAATACTAGAAAGCGGCCAGCCAGACTCAACTCAGAAGAAATCCTAGGACCCTTGGTTGAGATTGGCTCTTTGGTAATTTGAACAAGCACAGTTTGATTCTGCTTGAGAGCTTGCTCAATTTTCCCTCCTTTATCTATGTCTTTCTCTTGACGAAAGTTGTCAAGGGAACCGCCCGGAACCTTTCCTTTACGGATTAGGTCGGTCAGTTTGTGCAACGATTTGACCTGAGGACCAAGGTCCAAGTAATGCAGGAATGCATCTTTCTCATATCCTACATCTACAAATGCTGCATTCAGTCCGGTAGTCAATTTCTTGACTTTCCCGAGGTAGAAATCACCGACAGAGTACTCATTTTGAGGTACTTCTGTTTGAAGCTCAATAAGTCGCTTGTTGTCTAGTAAGGCGATTCGGACCTCGGAGGCTGTAACATTAATTACTAGCTCCTTGCTCACGGCACTATGTTTTAGTGACTAGAGCCCAATGCCTTGCCTTACTTCTTACGCTTATGACGATTCTTTCTCAAACGTTTTTTTCGCTTGTGAGTCGAAATCTTATGACGTTTTCTCTTCTTACCGCTAGGCATGTTTAGGCTCTTAAAATTGTTGAATTAGTTCACGAACCTCATCCTTGAGTTTTTCATCAGCTGAAACCTCAAGGAATCGTTCAAAGTACTTCTTTGCTACTTCTCGATCGCCAAGTTCCATTTGGCTTTGTGCTGTATAAAATAGCGCAGCTTCCATGTTCTCGTTTTGCTCTAATACTGATTCGAATCGGCCTATTGCTTTGTCAAATTGCCCTGATTGCATGGAAAACATTCCCATTTGCATCAATGCTTTAACATTCGTAGGCTCTTCTTGCAAAACTTCTCTCAGCATCATGATTCCCCCCATTGGATTATCACCCTCCACTAAACCCACCGCAGAATCAATCTTCGCGTCCAGTTCAGTGATTATTGGGCTAGCATCCTTGGCTTCCTGCTGAGTAGGAAGAATCATCAAGACCATCAGGACAATTCCTGAGGCTGCGATTCCTAACCATTGTGCTTTTGAGAACGACATGTATTTACTTAACAGAAACCTTATCCTTAACCTGATTCACAAACGACTTCGCCGGTTTAAAGGCTGGGATGCTATGCGCGGGTATAACAATGCTCGTATTCTTGGAAATATTACGGCCAGTCTTTTCAGCACGAGTCTTCACAATGAAAGAACCGAAACCTCGGAGGTAAACATTTTCACCCTCGCTCAAGCTTCCTTTAACTTCTTCCATGAAGGCCTCTACTGTTGCCAACACAACCATTTTTTCTATTCCCGTTTTCTCTGAAATATCTGCTACAATTTCCGCTTTCGTCATTTGTTTTCCTGTTTTTCAGCTTCTAATGTTAATTTGGCTGTCCGAAAAGGAGGCGGCAAATATAGTCGAATTTGCAAACCGCCGACAAGACGTAAGAATCAAAGTTTTTGCCTAATAATCAAGTAGTTGAATACCTTTCCAAACGAGCTGATAGACTGGTACAGGGTGCATCGAAGAGACTTAGCTTGGAGAAAAACGAAAGATCCATATGCAATATGGTTGTCTGAAATCATACTTCAACAGACCAGAGTTGAACAGGGAACGAATTATTATCATCGCTTTTTGAATCGCTTCCCAAAGATTCAGGACTTAGCCGAAGCCGATGAACAAGAGGTGCTAAATCTTTGGCAAGGCTTAGGTTACTATTCACGAGCTAGAAACTTGCATAAAACAGCAAAGCTCGTGGCCTCAATGGATAGCTTTCCAAGTACATCATCGGAACTCATTCAATTGCCGGGTATTGGACCATATACTTCAGCAGCGATTGCAGCCTTTGCTTTTGGAGAAGCTGTTCCAGTCCTTGACGGCAATGTT
Organism: uncultured Flavobacteriales bacterium; assembly: GCA_963968755.1. Lineage (GTDB taxonomy): Bacteria > Bacteroidota > Bacteroidia > Flavobacteriales_G > Salibacteraceae > UBA4419. The sequence continues at coordinate 392 of CAXAIH010000201.1, read as the reverse complement.
TTCAGATTTGTTTCCAGGTATCTAGCCATAGAATCAGACCCTTCGGATACACAGGCCCAGAGTGAAATACGGTCCTTCTTGGAAAAGGAAATTCCCAAAGACGATGCTTCCACTTTTAACCAAGCTTTAATGGAGTTCGGGTCGCTTCATTGTAAAGCGTCAAAGCCATTGTGCGAAAGCTGCCCCTTCCAATCTGATTGTATTGCCTTTAAAGATTCCAAAGTGACTTCCATTCCAAAAAAGAAAAAGGCCAAAGAGAGAAGAAAGCGCTACTTTGATTACATGGTCATTTCTACGGACAGCCAAGTCTTGATTCAAAAGCGGAAAGGTTCTGATATCTGGGAAAATATGTTCGAATTTCCTCTCATCGAAAGTGACGAAGAGCCCGATGA
>CAXAIH010000200.1:0-3970 GCA_963968755.1 uncultured Flavobacteriales bacterium | reverse complement strand
AATCAAATAGCTTACGATTTCTTTCGACTGAATTCTTTTAATCTCTCTAGCACCCGTTTCCTTTCCCCAATAGATCCAGGCGTACAAACCCGCAAAGACATAATAAGAGTAGAGCAGACTTTCCGAATACAATTTTGATTCAAGAAAAAGATAGATGGCTATTCCGCTGGATGCAATGCCGAACAACCAAGCCACCCGGCGTTCGTAGACTGCTAGTAGGACATAGCTAAGACCGAAAATGCTTGCGGAAATTTCAAGAAGTAAAGCCCAATCCACCTCAATAACAATTGCAAGAAAGCGACATATTGACCTTGACGTAGGGGGTTAAATCACGGATGTAATTTTGATTCTCTTCACTTATGGGGTTTACCCGCAGATCAATAAAATTTAGCTTCTTAAGGTCGCCAAACTCCGTTGGCAAGTTTGCCAATCGATTTGACCAAGCGTCAAAAATCTGAAGTTCTTGCAGTCGATTCACTTCTGAAGGAATAATGAGGAGCTCGTTCTTGCCCAAACGCAATTCCTTCAATACTTTCAATTCAAACATATCCAAAGGCAACTCGGCAATTCGATTCCCAGATAGATTTAAGACTTCCAGCTTTTGGAGGTTTTTTATTTCGGCGGGAATGCGTTGAATTCTATTCCGTTTCAGGATCAAGGTTTTCAGGCTTGTCAACTGAAACACTCCTGCGGGGATACTGTCAAGTCGCTGTGCCTTGAGGTTTAAATGGAAGACCTCCTCTGGATTCTCTAAAGCGAGCTCAAGTGATTTGTAGACTTTGCCTGAGTCAATTTCTTGAGAAATTAAGACGCTCGGAAGGAAGATGAAGATCAATAAGATTCTCATCTACGCACCAAGATGTTTCGGGTTCTACTGCGATCAATTTGCAATTGATCCTTCAAGGCATCAAAGTTTTGAAACTCGCGTTCATCACGAATTCTCTTGATGAAACGTAAGCAAAGCTCTTTTCCGTATAAATCCTCATTTAAATCCAAGAGGTGTACCTCGAGGCTGTGCCGTTTCTTTTTGTCGATGGTTGGACGGACACCGATGTTCATCATCCCTGGAATCCACTTATCCCCATGATGCACTTCAACCGCATAAACTCCATCTTTCGGGATCAATTTGTAGTGCTCGTTCATCTTAATGTTCGCTGTTGGGAACCCCAACTCTCTTCCCTTATGACTCCCATGCACCACCTCACCACACAATTCATAGGCATGATCCAAGTAGCTGTTCGCCAATTCAACATTTCCTTCATTCAGGGCTTGTCGAATCTTCGTTGAGGATATGTTGACATTCTCGAGGTCCTCCGCTGGGATCTCCTCTACTTCGAAGTCAAAAACCTCTGCAAAATCGGTAAGCGAATCGAAACCCCCTTCTCGATTGCGCCCAAAATGATGGTTGTATCCAATCACCAAAGCATCTATCGCAAGCTTGTTCACTAATAAATCTCGAACAAACTCCAATGAAGAGAGCCTACTGAAGTCATGCGTAAAAGGATGTACTATTAAATGATCCAATCCTTGTTTCTCTAGTAGCCTAAACTTTTCTTCTTGCGAATTAAGCAGCTTCAAATCACTGTTCTCTGGAAAGAGCACTAAGCGAGGATGAGGATGAAAGGTTAGCAAAACGCTTTCTCCGCCTAGCCTCGTTGCCTTGTCGCAGAGTCGCTTTAAAATCTTTCTGTGCCCGAGGTGTACCCCGTCGAAAGTACCGGTTGTGAGAATCACTTTTTGATCACTCTCAAAAGAGTCGATTCCGTGGTGTATTTTCAATTCAATTCGATAATAGGAACGAATACGTCTGAACTATGCTTTTTGTTTGCTTTTTAGACAAGTCAAAATTAGAATTTTTGTCTGAGTGACTTGTTCTAAAACTAGCCAAGCAAAAGGACTGTAAATCAAAGTATTCCAGCAAAAGTTGAAAGCCTGTTAATAAGCTAAGAAAGTTTTTATGGCTTGCCTTGGGTCTTCATTCTAAAACAACTACTTTTGCCCCCGATTTTGAGACCCAAATAATGGGTCTTGTTTGACAACAAAAACGAGATAGTTCGAATGGCTACACAAATTGGTAAAATCACCCAAATCATTGGCCCAGTAATCGACGTAAGCTTCAACACTGGGGATGGCCTTCCACAGATTCTAGATGCATTGGAAGTAACCAAGGAAGATGGAGCAGTAGTAGTGTTAGAAACTCAGCAGCACATTGGTGAAGACACTGTGCGAACCATTGCGATGGATGCGAGTGACGGTTTAACAAGAGGAATGGATGTGCGCTCAACAGGATCTCCTATCCTTATGCCAATTGGCGACCAAGTGAACGGAAGATTGTTCAACGTGGTTGGCGAGGCGATTGACGGAATCAGCCCTACCGTCAAAACAGGTGGATATCCAATACACCGTGAAGCTCCAAAATTCGAAGATCTGTCTACCTCAACAGAGGTTCTGTACACAGGTATTAAGGTAATTGACCTTATCGAGCCTTATTCGAAAGGGGGTAAGATTGGATTGTTCGGTGGAGCCGGTGTTGGTAAAACCGTACTCATTATGGAGTTGATCAACAACATCGCCAAAGGATACGAAGGACTTTCTGTATTCGCAGGTGTTGGTGAACGTACACGTGAAGGAAATGACTTGTTACGTGAGATGATTGAGTCTGGCGTAATCAAGTACGGAGATGAGTTTGTTAAAGACATGGAAGAAGGTGGATGGGACCTAAGTAAGGTTGACAAAGCCGAACTTGAAAAGTCTCAAGCTACTTTGGTATTCGGTCAAATGAACGAACCACCTGGAGCACGTGCTCGTGTTGCCTTGTCAGGATTGACACTTGCTGAGTACTTCCGTGATGGTGACGAAAAAAGCGGTGGACGTGACATCCTTTTCTTTATTGACAACATCTTCCGATTTACGCAAGCAGGTTCTGAGGTATCAGCCCTTCTAGGTCGTATGCCGTCTGCCGTAGGTTACCAACCAACCTTGGCTTCTGAGATGGGCGCCATGCAAGAGCGTATTACTTCTACAAAACGAGGTTCTATTACATCTGTACAGGCGGTTTACGTACCTGCGGATGACTTGACGGATCCTGCACCAGCAACAACATTTGCTCACTTGGATGCGAACACGGTATTGTCTCGTAAAATTGCTGAGCTAGGTATTTACCCAGCGGTTGATCCGTTGGATTCAACTTCAAGAATTCTTACTCCTACCGTTGTTGGTGAGGAGCACTATGGCACAGCACAACGTGTGAAAGAAACGCTTCAGCGCTACAAAGAACTTCAAGACATCATTGCCATTTTGGGTATGGATGAATTGAGTGAAGAGGACAAAATGATTGTACACCGCGCACGTCGTGTTCAACGTTTCCTCTCTCAGCCATTCCACGTTGCCGAGCAGTTCACCGGACTTCCTGGTGTATTGGTGCCGATTGAAGAAACCATCAAAGGCTTCAATATGATTCTCGACGGAGAGGTTGATGAATATCCTGAAGCTGCCTTCAACTTGGTAGGTAACATCGAAGAAGCAATTGAAAAAGGTAAGGCCATGTTGGCCATGGAATCTCTCTAGAACATGCAAGTAGAAATCCTTTCTCCAGATAAAACATTGTACGAAGGCGAGGCGGATCACATCCAACTCCCCGGACAAGATGGATCATTCGGTGCGCTGAACAATCACGCTCCAATGATCGCTGGACTAAAAGAGGGAACATTGAACTTGCGTTCAGGCGATAAAGAAAAGACTTTCGACATCAAAGGTGGTGTTGTAGAGGTTCTTCAGAACAAAGTGATCGTTCTAGTCGAATAGATTAAAAGAGCAATCAACTATTAAACCCTGTCTGCCTCTTGTGGATGGGGTTTTTTGTTTTACTCATACTTTGTTTTTACTGCAAAGACGCTAAGCTCACTATGTTGCTTTGCAACCTTCGCGCCTTGGCGGTAAAAATTCATGAACACCGTGGTTGGATCCTCCG
>CAXAIH010000199.1:0-4001 GCA_963968755.1 uncultured Flavobacteriales bacterium | reverse complement strand
GCTTTGGAATCAGAAAGTACTCTACACCTGCAAATCCGCGTAAACCAAAACGATTAAAGGCATTTCCTTTTCGGGAAACCAATCGTTCAGCGTCCGGCGCTCCATTATTAGAAGTCGAAGTGTTCCACACCACGGTTGATGTAGGAGCGATGTTCGAGTTGCTGAAGTCGTTGCCGTAAGAGTATGTCTGACGGAAACCCATGTTGTAACTATAAGTTGCTTCAGCTCCATAAATTACACGAAAACGGCTCTTTCCTCTTCTCCATTCGTAGCCGGCACCAACATCAACTCCACCTGATGAAGTCGTCAGTTTGTCCTCTACCAAAGCTTCAGGAACATTGCTCAAATCGTCGTAAACCTCGTTGGTGTTGTAATCCGTAAAACTGTATCCACGGAACCTAACACGCAAGGCGGTGTTGTCGGTGAGCATATACTTCCCAAAAAGCTGAGAATTCTGAAGGAATTTATTTTGGTTCAAGGCGGTGTTGTTCGCCGTATACCCAAACAAGTTCCCTACGTATTGGAAGAAAGGGTTTGCACTCATCCCAATGGCAAATTCATTTGCTACGGGCATCATATCTACACCTTTCTTGTTTTGAATCTGAGGATTATTTCCAGAACTAAGAGTGGTGGACATTACTGCCTTCTCCTTTTCTTTCTTCGGCTCCTTGACCTTCTTTTCTTTCTTCGGCTCCTTGACCTTCTCTTCTTTCTTCTGCTCTTTTGCAGCCGAGCCTTCCGTTTCTTGGGCTGTTGCAGGTTGAACTGCAATTGCCGCGAAGAACATCAAAGCCAGCGCTAGGGCTGTTGTTTTGATCTTTCTCATTAGAATATCTATTAGGTCAGGATTACTTCAAAAAGTAATTGAAATTGATTTCGTCGCTCTGCAGGTTACGAGCCGTACCATTGTAGGCGGCGCGCTCCCACAATTCTGTTGTTGTCGTATCACTTCCAGCTGCAGTTCTTGTGTAATCGATTGATAAGTCAGGAAACTCAATTTCAAACGAGGTGTTCGCGTCTTGATCTACAGGCGTAGCTACCGTCACTTCAAATGAACCATTTGAGTTCACTGAAACTTCGTTGAATATCGGCAGTGATCCACCGATCGTTCCGGTTGCAATTTCCACTTGAACGATTAGGTTGTTCGGGAAGTTGTTTTCGTAGGTAGTACTTGGATTTCCAAGCGCATTCGTATCGTTCAACACATTTGAATTGATACGAAGTTGGCCTTTCAGTGTATAGCTACCTGTTTCTGTATGAGCTGGAGTAGAAGGAGTTCCTTCACTATACTCAACATCTAAGGTGCTGCTTGAACCAGCAAACAAAGTGGCTGATCTATTGCTCGCACTGAAGGGAACCGCTCTAGTTGAACCGCCTCCTGAACTTCCGTACTGAACCTGATGATAGGTGAATGAGCTGTATGTAACAGCGACACCGAAGGCTTTCTCGCCGGCAGGGATAGAAAGAGAATAATCTCCATTCACATCCGTTGTTGCTGTATACACACGTTGCTCATAGGTATAGGATGGATCTGGAGTTTGATCCCAATTTCTGGTATTTATAGTAACACTTACAGTAATGCCTTCTACTGCTTCAGGATTAAGACCTTTAACGTATGCTCCAGCAGCATTTCGGTCGTTGTTCAAATCCAAGTCGGCAGTTAATTTTCCTGAAATGGTTGCTGTCCCCAGGGTATCTTCTACAATCTCTGATTCCTTCTTACAGGATGAGAGGCCAAGAAAGGCAATTCCTAAAATAATAAGTGACTTCTTCATTTGAGTTTGATTTAATATTTTTGCGAGAATACATCAAAACCCTCAACATTTATGATTTAGAACATGATTTTCTAACCATAATTTGTTCGTAACCTTGGGAAGAAAACTGCCGGTGCATCACATACAGATTACACTTGGACGTCTTTGATTCGTGTTACACAAATTCAGCTTTCCACACCTCCATCAAACCGACGAACTTCTCGTTCATCTCCTTGCGGCATCCACTCAACTCAATGTAAGACCGCCCATTTTCTGGGAAGGTATGTAAAGCCAAATGACTCTCGGCAAGAAGCCACAACGAAGTATAACCTTGGGGTTCAAAATGGTGTTCAACAAAGTTGAGCACTGTGTAACCAGATTGCTCGAGAATAGTGGAAAGTCGCTCGACGAGAATTTTGGAATCCGTAATCGGCATCCATTCCTGATGATTGTATATCTCAGCCTTTTCCATCAATAGAGATCCCAATTTCCTTTCAAATAATAGCGGTAAAGTACGGGGTTTTGTATCGTATTCACCTCAGTATTATTGTATCGGTTGAAGTAAATGTCCTTGCCAAAGGAAGTCATCAGGTTCATTGCCTCCTGATTTAACCATTTGGTTTCGATATCCTCGAAGGTCAAATTTTTCACCCCCTCTTTTAAATTCACTTCAGGAAAACCTTTTACGCCAAGAATCCAACCCCACTCGCCTAAGGTTACCACATGATTGTGCAAACGAAGTGTTTGAAGACCGGCAGATTGCATCGTAGTATCGATGCATACATATGCCTGGGTTGCGAAGTAGGGACTACCCGCTTGAGCTACAAGTACTCCTTTATCGCGCAAGTGCAGGCTGCATAATTCATAAAACTCCCTGGTGTAGAGCCGGTTCAAATCCACTGATTTCGGGTCTGGCAAATCAATGATGATGACATCGTAGTAGCTCGAATCTTCTTCAAGAAATTTGAAACCATCACGGTTGATGACCTCCAGCTTCTCATTTCCCAATGAACCGCCGTTGGCCTTTAGTAGAATGGGATGCTCATTGGCCAACTTGGTCATGGCTGGATCCAGATCTACCAGTCGTATACACTCCACAGATTTATGCTTCAGTACTTCACGCGCGGCAATTCCATCGCCACCTCCAAGAATGAGAATATTCTTCGGCAAAGGAGCAAGTTTCATTGCAGGGTGCACGAGAGGTTCGTGATACTTGTCCTCGTCTACGGTACTGAATTGCTGATTTCCATTGATGTAAAGCCAATTCTCACCTTTCCATTCGGTAATCACCAAACGCTGATACTGGCTCTGTTCGAAGTACACCACCTTATCGCGGTATCGGCTCTGTTCTCCGTAAAGAATTACGGGCTCTGCATAAGCCAGTCCTCCAAATATAAGGAAGGCAGTTAGCAAGGTGCTGGGAACCAGCAAACTTCCCCATTGCTTGAGTTCTTTTCGAATACTCACCAGCAACACCACCGCCACCATAAAGTTGATTCCGCCAAGAATGAAAGGCGTGTAGGTAAGCCCCAAATAAGGCAATCCAACGAAGGCAAAGAAGATTCCTCCGATGAGACTACCCCAGTAATCCTTCTCCATCACAGAAGCGATGTTGATGCGGAGGCTTTCGAACTCTGTGTTTAATCGGATAACTAAAGGAATTTCCAGGCCAATCAAGATTCCAATGATGATGCTCAGCAGATAGATGATGATGCCGATGTAAACAGAGAAACCTGCAGATAAATAGGTGATGAGCGAGCTAAACGAGACTAGGATGCTCAGAATCAATTCAATGAAGATAAAAACCACCAGAAGGTTCTTCTTGAAACTCTTGCTTAAGCGCGCCCCGATTCCCATGGAGAACAACATCACTGAAACGATGAGGGTCCATTGAATAACCGAATCACCTATGAAGTATGAGGCTAGCGTGGAGAGAATATACTCTGCAACGATGCCAGATAAGCCGGTGGCGAAAAGGGATAGTTTTAATATGGGTGACTTCAGACCCAAAGGCTTAGATTACCCAAGTGATCAACACGGAACCACCCACGTAGGCGAATGCCTCTATCAGAGCAGCACCAGAATTTGGATGCTCTTGATTCACAATTTCGTCGGTGAGCTTTCTTCCAGGAAGTAAAATTTTGTCGCTGAGCACACGAGCAATGGGCAAAAAGACCAATCCAATGACCACCTCGAAACCAACTTCCGTGAAGCTTTCTAACCAGGAATGTAAATCACCGCTCAGAC
>CAXAIH010000198.1:0-4028 GCA_963968755.1 uncultured Flavobacteriales bacterium | reverse complement strand
CCCAGGGTCTTATGTAGTAGTGAAGCGTCCCTCTTGGAAGTCGAACAGAGGCTGCATTCGTGTTACATTTGGCGCAAAGTAGTCGCTTGAGAATTTTAGGAATTTTAGTTCTAACCATAGGTCTTATTTCCTGTGGAGGAGAAACAGAACAAGTGAGCACCGAAGTGGTGAACAACCCGAATTCGGCAGGAACGGAAGCAAACCAAGATGTTCCTACCATGGAATTTGCTGAGCCTCTTTACAACTTTGGAGAAATTGCTCAGGGTGAAAGGGTGAACAATAATTTTGTCTTTACCAACAATGGAACTTCCGATTTGGTAATTGCATCTGCTAAAGGCAGTTGTGGTTGTACTGTTCCCGATTGGCCAAAACGTCCAATTAAGCCGGGTGAAAGCAGTGAGATAAAAGTGGAATTCAACAGCACCGGAAAAAACGGAATGCAACATAAGAAGGTTACCATTGTAGCCAATACTCAACCAAGCAAAAACGTCATCGCCATCCAAGGCAACGTGATTGCACCAGCCTCAGAATAATATGCTATTTACATTACTACAAGGAGGGGAACAAAGCCCTTACGGATCTTTGCTTCTTTTCGGGAGTATTGCCATTGTATTCTACTTCTTCATGATTCGCCCGCAGACCAAAAAGGCGAAGAAGGCCAAGAAGTTTAAAGAAGCGCTTAAAAAGGGAGATAAAGTGATCACCATCGGAGGAATTCATGGAAAGATTTCTGAAATCAAGGATTCCAACATCCTGATTGAAACAGAAGGTGGTCATCGCCTGCGTATCGAAAAGTCTGCTGTTTCTGCTGACATGAGCACGGGCTCAGCGAATGCAAGTCCTGAATCAGAAATGCAACAGGCCAATCGTTAAGAATGTCGAGCACCGAATCCAATTCTCAAGGTTTCGGTGAGCGGTTGGATTTTCGAAAAAATCGAAACCTCTACACCTACCTAATTTGCGTTATAATCGCAGCGGTTTTCTGGTTGCTAAACGCATTGACGAAGGAGTATGTCACAGAGTTAGAGTTGCCTCTTGACTACGTCAATATTCCAGAAAATTTCGTTTTTGAATCCTCCATACCGTCGGTGGTGAACGCCCAGGTGAAGGGTTTTGGATTCAATATTCTTTTTTACCGCGCAAGCAAAGACGTCGACTCTGTCCGCTTGGATTTCCAGTCGGCGAATCGCAGTTTTAGCAATGGGGATATGTTTTGCAAGCTTCCCACAGCACCGGCCCTAAAGACGCATTTGAGCAAGTTGCCTTCGAACATTCAATTGCTGAAATTTTGGGAAGACACCTTATTCATAAGTGCTGAAGTTCGAAGAACGCGTTCAATTCCTCTAAAGGCGCAGCTCGAGCTTGGCTTTGAAAGACAACATGTTCAAGATGGACCGGTTACGATTGAACCCGAAAGAGTCAGCGTCACTGGACCAGCTTCACTAGTGGACAAGCTGGAGTTTGTGCCTCTGAAGCCCATAGAGCTCTTGGATCTGAATTCTGACATAAGCGTTGAAGCAGAAGTGGAGGCTCTGGACCTTGTTCAAATTGATCGTGAATTCGCTACAGTCTTTATCCCAGTAGATCAAACCTCTGAAATGGAGTTTGAAGTGGCTTTAAAGCAAAGAAATCTTCCTGATTCGCTGAGCCTCTTGCTCTTTCCATCAAGAGCTACGGTCTTGTGCGAGTTGCCACTTTCGAAGTTTGAATTGCTAGATCGCACAGATCTTGTCTTTGTGGTTGATTTCGAGGACTATGAGCCCGGAAGAGCTCGATTGCCAATTAAGCAAGAGTCGATTCCACCCTACGTTACTGTGAAATCAATTCAGCCAAAACGAGTTGAAATTATCGTTAAGAAGTAATGCGAAAAATCGGACTCACAGGTGGAATTGGAAGTGGTAAGTCAACAGTGGCGCGCATCTTTGAAAGCATGGGTGTGCCCGTATTCTATGCAGATGCTGTTGGTAGAGCTGTCTTGAATCTGCCTGAAGTTCAAGTAGACTTAATGCGCTTGTTCGGCTCCGATGTCCTTCAAGAAAACCTGATTCAAAGAGGCTACATAGCGAAGCGGGTTTTTGGCGATGAGAAGCTTCTGGCAGAATTAAACTCAATCGTGCATCCTAGAGTGGCTCAAGCTTTTGATCAATGGCTGGCAGAGCAAAATGCGCCATACGTTCTTAAAGAGGCAGCCATCATTTTTGAGACGGGAAGTGATAGTTCGTTAGATGATGTTATTTTGGTCTGTGCGTCAAAAGAACTCAGAATTGATCGTGTCAAGAAGCGTGATGCTATCAGCCGGGAGCAAGTAGAAGCTCGAATGAGAAATCAGTGGCCAGAAGATAGGAAGCGCAGCTTGGCTTCATATGAAATTGTGAATGATGGAGTAATGCCCTTAATTCCGCAGCTTGTGAAATTGCACGAAAGTCTCAAAGTGACCCTATGAAGAATCTTCCACTGCACATCAAAATAATGATTGGGTTGATTTTAGGAATTGTTTGGGCAACCGTCAGCTCGCACATGGCATGGAGTCAATTCACTTACGATTGGATCAATCCTTTCGGAATCATTTTCATCAATCTATTGAAATTGATTGCGGTTCCATTGGTCTTGTTTTCCATCATAAAGGGAGTTGCTGATTTATCTGATATTTCAAAACTTGGTAATATGGGGTATAAAACCTTGGCGATGTACCTCCTCACCACGGTGATGGCTGTAACAGTGGGATTGAGTGTCGTAAATATTATTCGCCCAGGTGATTATGTGTCGGAAGAAGTTCGTTCCGTAAATAGAATCTACTATGAACTATGGACGCTCGAAACCGAAGGTGTGGAGCGCATGGACGACAAGGATTTTCTCAACGATCCCAGTAAATCGAAATACCTTGAAGAAGCGAAACAAATTCTAGCCTCACATGGCGACAACGAATTTGTACAGGCTAAAGTAGAACGTGCTCAGAGTAGAAAGTCTGAAAGCCCGCTTCAATTGCTTATTGATGTGGTTCCCGACAATGTCTTTTTCTCGCTTGCCAATAACACCTTCATGTTGCAGATTATATTTTTCGCCTTGTTTTTCGGAATCACCCTCTTGATGGTTCCAGCCGAAATTGCGAGTCCAGTAGTTGCTGTTGTAGGAGGTATAAATGAAGTATTTATGAAGATGGTTGACGTGATTATGCGCGCAGCTCCCTTCTTCGTTTTTGCCCTTCTCGCGGGGAAGATTTCTGAGATGGCAGGTGATGAGCCGGGCTTGGTTTATGAGATTTTTCTGGGCCTCGGAAGCTATAGCTTGGCTGTGATATTTGGCTTGGCGATTATGGTATTTGGGATCTACCCTTGGATAGTCCGCCTCTTTGACCCGAAGATGACCTACCGGAAGTTTTTTAGAGGAATGGGCAAAGCACAAACGCTTGCGTTCTCTTCTAGTTCTTCAGTGGCAACCCTGCCAGTTACGATGGAATGCGTAAACGATAACCTAGGAGTTCCCAAGGAGGTAACCAGTTTTGTGCTTCCTATTGGTGCAACGGTTAATATGGATGGCACCAGCCTGTATATCTCTATTGCTGTGGTTTTTTTAGCGCAATTCCACTACGTTGATCTAACGATTGTTCAGCAGCTGACCATCGTGCTTACAGCTACCTTAGCATCCATTGGGGCTTCTGCTGTCCCAAGTGCGGGTTTGATCATGATGATTATGGTTCTGCAGTCGGTGGGTTTAAACCCGGCGTGGATTGCCATCATCTTTCCAGTTGATAGAATCCTTGACATGTGCAGAACTGTGGTAAATGTGACCGGCGATGCAACTGTTTCCGCAGTGATCGGGAAATGGACCGCTAAAAAATCAACTGGAGCCTAGCTTGATCTTAATTCTTGAGCTTAAAGATAGACTCGAGAAAGGCCATCATATATTCTTCTTCCTCTTTCGTGTCCACTTCGTCGATCTTAGCAACCTTCACGAGAATAAAGATTCCCGTAACGGTACGCTTGTCCAAATTAGCTAAACGAGCTTGACTGTCTTCACTGTTGTGGAAG
>CAXAIH010000197.1:0-4033 GCA_963968755.1 uncultured Flavobacteriales bacterium | reverse complement strand
GAATATGGTGCGCGCTTTCCGAATGCGGTATGCGGCATTCTAAGCCTTCTGACTTTCTATGAGATTGGACGTCGAGAACAGAATCGACGATTTGGATTCTATTGGGCCTTGGGATATTTGGCTTCCCTTCTGCCCCATCTCTATTTCAAATCAGGCATCATCGACCCTTGGTTCAACTACTTCATCTTCCTTAGTGTGTACTCCTTTTATAAGTACACCAAAGAAGCCGGGGCGCATTGGAAGAACTTGTTCTGGTCGGCTTGCTTCTCGGGCTTGGGCATTATGACCAAAGGTCCAGTAGCTCTCTTAATGCTTGGTCTGGTAGTGTTGAGCATTACCCTAGTTCGTAAGAAGTGGTTGTTTAGGTCCTTTCGTGACCTGTTGATTTTTTGCGCTGCCCTCCTACTCTTTGGCGGCTTTTGGTTCCTGGAGGAAATCCTTGCAGGAAGAGCCTTCATCATCGAGCAGTTCATCACGTATCAAATCAAATTACTTCAAACAGAAGACGCTGGTCATGCCGGCCCGTTCTTCTATCATCCACTGGTTGTGCTTATCGGCTGCTTCCCAATTTCTGTTTTTGCCTTGAACCGCATCTTCAAATTCAAGCGCATGAAAGAAAACGAGATGGCCTCATGGATGCTCTCGCTTTTCTGGTTGGTTCTCATTGTATTCTCCATTGTTCAAACCAAGATTGTGCACTACAGCAGCTTGGCTTACTTGCCGCTCTCGTACTTGGCAGCATTCACACTTCAAGAACGGGCTTCGAATCAGAAACTCACGAAATCGCTGACGATTTCCTTACTCACCATTGGTCTGCTTTTGCTCCTTGTTTTTATCACCTTGCCCTACCTCGGGATGAACATTGACATTTTGCGGGAAATGGACATTCGTGATCCTTTTGCCAGAGGAAATCTTGAGGCCGAGGTTAATTGGTCTGTCCTCGACTTTTCTGTTGCCCTGTTGTTTGGCTTGAGCTTGATGCTCTATGTTAGAAAACAAACACCACTTTGGATTCCCTTGCTTTCAAATGCTCTCAGTATTGGGGTCTTGCTCCTACTCTTCGTTCCAAAAATTGAAGCCTACTCTCAGCGAAGTGCTATTGAATTTTTCAAAGATCAAAGAGATCAGAAGGTCTATTTAGCTCCCTTGGGCTACAAGAGCTATGCACAGCTTTTCTACGGCGAAAAAAAAATCCCAACGGACTCGCTTCATTACGACGAGAATCACTTGACTTCAGGAAAGGCCGATTTGCCCACTCGATTTGTATCGAAAATTCAACACGAAGCCAGCTTCACCAAAAGTGGACGCCTTGAGGTTATAGGGAGAAAAAATGGTTTTGTCTTTTACCAAGGCAAAGCACAATAGGCTTCGGCTTTTCACTTCAAGGGAAAGAACCTGCCCATTTCACAAATTGGGGAAAAATTTGGTGTTTCTACTCTCTTGGAAGGAAGCGTCCGCCTATCAGGTAATTCCATGCGGATCACCGCTCAATTGATTGATGCTGCGGAAGACTTTCATTTCTGGTCGGAGACCTGGGATCGAAAAATCGACAACGTTTTCCAAGTGCAGGATGAGATGAGTTTGCTCATCGCCACGCGACTGAGAGAACATTTTGGGCATTTTGAAATACAAGAACATCTGGTTGAACCCGAGACCGAAAGTCTGGATGCTTAAATGCTTTATCTAAAAGGCCGTCAAAAGGTTTCGAAGTGGAATCCTGAAGACGCGAAACAATCTATGGCTTTTTACAAGGAGGCTTTGAAGGTTGATCCGCAGCACGCTAAAAAGCCACGTTCAATCCAACAATCAGATTAACTCCTTGATCATCTGCAAAATACCTTTGTCGATTTAAATAGTCTCGATAGCTCACATTGAGCAGGTTCTCTGCGCGGAGATGCATTTTCAGTCTAAGCTTATGCAACTGCTTTTCCGCAGATAACTTCAAGCCAATCAGGCTGTACGCAGGTGGCGGAGCGACAAAATCCTGATTTGGGTTTAAGTTATTTTGCTCAAACACAAAGCGATAATTGACTTCCATATTGATGTTCTGAAAACCCACAAATTTGGAAATCTGATAATCTAGAGCTGCATCGAGATTGTTTGCAGGCATATAGACCAATGGGATTTTTCGCGCCACATCCCTCCCATGCAAGAAACTGTATTTGGCAAGCAATCCAAGCTCATCCGTGGCTTGAAATTTCGTTCGAAGATCAAATCCCATGATGTTGGCATCTGTTTGATTGTAAGTAAACACGGGGAAGGCTCCACGAATCGTCAAGCGAACTTCGTCTTGAGGTTCTAGAAAAATATAATTCTCAATATTCTGATAATAGAATAAGCCCTCGACAAACACCTTGTTCTTCAAATGTGACTTGATCGAAAGCGTGTTCTTTAGGGAAAGCTCCGGCCCCAAATTAGGATCACCTTCTTCAATTCCGCTCACCCCTTGATGTAAACCATAGCTGTAAAGCTCATTTACTTCTGGATTTCTGGAAGCATAACCGATGTTGTAAGTCACCTTCAGGGCTTTGGAAACATTCTGACTAATTCCAGCCAGTGCGCTAAAATTGTGATAATCATTCTTATAACGGAAGATTTCTCGGGGCTGACTGATCGAAATGGCGGCAACATTCCTACTTTCAATGTCATAACGAGCACCAAACTCAAGGTGGGTCTTCCTGAAACTTCTCGATCCGATTCCGAATGCTCCGTACTCATATGATATAAAGTCTGGTATGAGTGGCAGAATTCCGGTTTCTGGCACATTAAGATTGTCCGTTTGGTTGATTTGAACTCCTGCTTTCAACTTCCAATCTCCCGCAACGTAGCCCTCGTATTTTGCTTCCAAGAAATTCGAAATTTGCTTCAGACTCAAAGAAGGGAGCTCAGACCTTCCACCTCTTCTCACGTCAAACTCCTTTCTTGAATTGGATTGCCTGGCATAGCTTAGATTAAACCAATGCTTCTTATTTGCTTGAAACCTCGTGTGGAACTTGAGAATTTGATGATTAACCTGCTGGCGAGGTGAATTAATATCGAATGAAAAATCCTCCTCCGTATAAAAGGGAACATCGCGCTCTAAGGCCGTTGTTAAATCTGTGATGCTTCCAATCTGTGACCCTCGAAGAAGTCCATATTCAGAATTGAAGGAACTGAAGTATAAATCACTTGACCATTTATTACTCCACGACCTCTCCAACTGCAGTGCAGCGTTGCCTTCTTGACTTCCTGTGTTGCGCAAATAATAGTCAGCTGACTTTAAATCTCCGCGTTTTTTCAGGCTACCTACAAACCTCCAGGCGAACAACTTGGTGTATTGCTGCAGTTCGAGGTTGAGGCCATTGCCCAAACCATTCGATTCCAAATAGTAGCGCGCCTCCCCGTGTAAATGAGGATCCTTTCCAATCTTCTGGGGCTCCATGAGTACAACACTTCCCAGTGAATTGCCTTGATACTCCAAAGCACCTACTCCCTTTATCACTCTGATTTGCTTGGCCACCATAGGGTCGATTTCTGGACTGTGCTCAGAACCCCACTGCTGGCCGTTTTGAGCGACCCCATTGTTCATAATGGTGAGTCGATTTCCATAGAGCCCTTGAACCATCGGGTTCATAATGCCAGCTCCATTTTTGATGCTGCTTACCCCGGAGAGTTCTTCAATCATTTTAGCGAAATTCTCATTGGCAGATTCAGCAATTCGAACAGAACTCAACGACTCGGACTCTTGAGTAGATTGCGAAAGTCCTTCGCTTACGATGGCAACTTCATGAAGGAGATGACTGTTGTGATAAAGAACCAACTGAAGGATAGTGTCCGTCGAAAGGCGTATAAAAACTTCTTGAGTTTCGCATCCAATATGACTGATAATCAAGTGATAACTTCCTTCACACAAATCCTCTAGACGAAAGAAACCTTTGCTGTCTACAACCTGTCCCGTTTGAAGTTCTTTCACATAAATGCTTGCATATGAAATAGGCTCAGCAGTGCTCGCGTCCTTTACATAACCAGAAATGTGTATTTTACAATCTTGAGA
>CAXAIH010000196.1:0-4040 GCA_963968755.1 uncultured Flavobacteriales bacterium | reverse complement strand
CTGATGTTATTCTTCATACAGAATCACGAAACGTTGACATCCTTCCAGGCCACATAGACCTTGTGGGAGCTGAAATCGAAATGATCAACACCCCAAATCGCGAGAAGGTGATGCGCATGGCTTTGCAAAAGGTGAAGGATCAATACGACTTCATCATCATCGACTGTTCACCTTCATTAGGTTTGGTGACCTTAAACTCTTTGACCGCTTCTGACTCCGTAATGATTCCCGTGCAATGTGAATATTTTGCCATGGAAGGACTCGGGAAGCTTTTGAATACCATCAAAATCGTTCAAAATCTATTGAACCCTGAATTGAGCATCGAAGGTATGTTGCTCACGATGTACGACCGTCGTCTGCGCTTGGCGAACCAAGTAGTGGAAGAAGTAAAAATGCATTTTCAGACCATGGTTTTCAATACCATCATCCATCGCAACACGCGCTTAAGCGAAGCACCTTCTCATGGAGTTTCTATTCTAGTGCACGACGCCACCTCAACAGGTTCCGTCAACTATTTGAACCTCGCTCGAGAACTGCTTCAACGAAACAACATGACTCGGTTAAACGAGGAGGATAAGATTATTGAAATCAAGGAATGACTGAGAAAAAGCCAGCCTTAGGACGAGGTTTAAGCGCCCTTCTGGATCCCATTGGCCAAGAACCTAATAGCAGTCAAACTTCGGGGGAGGAACAACAGCTTGGAAGCGTGAATCAAATTTCGGTTTCCTTCATAGAGGTCAATCCATTCCAGCCGAGAAAAACTTTTGAGCGCGAAGCACTTATTGAACTGGCCGAATCCATTGCAACACATGGCTTAATTCAACCTGTGACCGTACGGAAAATGAGCGAAAATCATTTCCAGCTTATCTCAGGGGAACGCCGGTTTAGAGCTGCTCAAGCAGCCGGACTTAACCAAATACCTGCATACGTGAGGGTAGCCGATGACCAAGCAATGCTTGAGTTGGCCATCGTGGAAAACATCCAACGCGAAGAATTGGACCCCATTGAAGTTGCCATTGGATATCAGCGTCTCATTGAAGAATGTGCTCTTACCCAAGAAGAACTTGGTGTGAAAATGAGCAAGAGCCGCTCGAATGTCACAAACTATTTAAGACTGCTAAAGCTTCCTCCCGCTGTTCAGTTGGCTCTTCGCGAGAAGAAGATTAGCATGGGACACGCTCGTGCGATCATCGCCTTAAACAGCGAAGCAGAGCAAATTGAACTTCTCAACCAAATGCTCAAGGAAAATTTGTCGGTGCGAGATGTTGAATCTAAAGTCAGAGAGCGCGGTTTAAACAAAAGAGTTGCACAGCCGCCTCTACTCGACTTCGACGAGAAGCTTATGCTCAGCAAAGCCTCTTTGAACCTTCAAAAAAAGATTCAAATTATAAGAGGCAAAAAAGGGAATGGACGTATCGTTCTTCCATTTGACAATGCCGAAGAATTTCAGAACTACCTGCGCCTTCTCGCAGGGGAATAGTTATTGGTAGCTTTGCCGCGTGAAGCTCATTAGCCTCTTCTTTATCCTTTTGATTTCCTATACTAGCGTTGCCCAGGATACGACGAGTGTGATAAAAACCAAAAAAGAACGAGGACCGGCAAAACCTAAATTAGCCTCAGCCCTCTCAGCCATATTTCCTGGCGCAGGTCAAGCATACAACAGATCATTCTGGAAAATGCCTCTTATTTATGGAGGGATTGGAGCAGGCATTTACTTCCACACAATTTCTAGAAAAGAATACAAAGTATTCAGTGATAGCTATATTGCACGATACGGAGACGGGTCTGTGGTAGATCCACTTGATGGCCAAACCCTCAGCGAGAGTTACCTTCTAGGCGAACTTGAAGTGTACCGAAAACAACAAGAGTGGGCCATCATTGGAATCACAGCTGTTTATGTGATACAAATTGTTGAGGCGGCCGTTGACGCGCATCTTTCCAGCTTTGACGTGAGTGAAGATTTAAGCCTCCGAATTGGCCCGAGCAGTGTGTTTGCACATAACACTATTCATCCTGGGATTGGTTTAAAATTGCAATTGAAATAAGTATGAGAATCGCCTTATTAGGATACGGAAAGATGGGGAAGGTCATTGAGGATTTGGCCAAAGAAAGAAGTCACAGCATCTCGCTAAAGACCTCATCTAAAACCGCCATTCAAGACACTGGAGCATTGAAGGATACGGACCTTGCCATTGAGTTTTCCACGCCAGATGCGGCCCCAGCTAACATAACGCTATGTTTAGAGGCAGGCATACCATTGGTTGTTGGAACTACCGGCTGGTACGACCAACTTGAGAAAATTGTTGAGCTTGTTCAAACAGAAGAAGGCCGGCTTTTTACCGCCACAAACTTCAGCTTGGGCGTAAACGTATTTTTCAAGCTCAACGAAAAACTAGCCCATATGATGAACCAGCTGGATCAGTATGAGGTTGATCTTGAGGAAATCCATCACACGGAAAAACTTGACGCACCATCTGGCACAGCCATCACCACCGCTGAAATAATTCTACAAGAGTTAGAACGGAAAAAGCGATGGAAATTGGACGGATATAAGTCTGATGAACTCAGCATTAAGGCGAAACGTCTTCCAGAAGTTCTGGGCACGCACACCGTAAGCTACTGCTCTGAAATTGATGAGATTAGCCTCAAACACGAATCTAAATCTCGAAAGGGTTTCGCTTTGGGGTCGTTGCTTGCAGCTGAATGGCTCAACAAACAAAAAAGTGGAGTTTATGGTATGGAAAACCTGCTCAAACTCTAAGCTAAAAATTGTTAAGGACAGACGTTGAAAGCCCTATTTTCGTTCCTCCAGCCTAAGTACTCAAAATGGACATGAAGCTCTTTCTCTACCTGCTCATCGCCGCAGGATATTTCTACAGTTTTTACAAGCTTTTTCCAATCGCAGGAAGAAAAGCTTGGGAAGGCTTGATTCCCGGATACAATTTGTGGGTTTGGATTCAGGTCATTCAAAAGCCTTGGTGGTACATCATTCTACTCATTTTTCCAGGTGTAAATGTTCTGGTCATCATGATCATGAGCGCAAGCCTCTCGAGCGTTTTTGGAAATCGTTCGGCAACAGATTATCTGCAAGCTGCCTTCCTTCCCTTTGTCTACTTTCCACGTTTAGCGGGTTCAAAAAAACTGACTTACCTCGGCCCTATTGATCGAAGCAAGGTTAAAAAGAATGGAGTTCAAGAATGGAGAGATGCCATCCTCTTCGCCATCATCGCGGCAAGCTTGATTAGAACTTATGTGATGGAGGCTTATACCATTCCCACAGCTTCCATGGAAAAAACCATGCTCATTGGTGATTACCTTTTCGTGAGCAAGATGTCGTACGGACCAAAAATTCCAATGACTCCCCTCTCCTTTCCATTTGCTCATCATTCACTTCCCTTCACCAACAATAGTGTTGCTTCTTATCTAAAATGGATGGACTTGCCCTATATGCGCTTGCCGGGTTTTGGTGATGTGGAGCGCAATGACGTAGTCGTGTTTAACTACCCCGAAGGTGATACCGTTTGTGTGGAGTTGCAATCGAACAAGAGCTTTCATCAAATGCGAAGAGAGTACAACTACTTCTTCGGCAAAGACAAGGCTGAGATCTACATGCGAACTGGAATCCCTAGCGCCGAACAACGAACTCGAGCTACCCAGATGGTTGCTTCTACTCTAGGTAGTTTAGGTGTTCCAAGGCAAGGCATCAGCAAGGTGATCAACGAAGGTTTTGATTTCACGGTTCGCCCAATTGACAAACGCGAGAATTACATTAAGCGCTGCGTGGGCATTTCTGGTGATACCCTTCAAGTGGACAAAGGTGTCCTCTCTATAAATGGAGACATTGCCAGCATTCCACCAGAGTTTCAATACAACTACTATTTGTATACTGAGGAATTCTTGAATAAGAAAAAACTCAAAAATGACTTCGGGGTGAATTTCTCGGATCAAAGAAAAATAGAAGGAGAGCCGGGTTACATCATGCCAATGACCTTTGAAAACTACCAGCGCGTAAAGGAGTTACCCCAAGTTCTAACGAGCTC
>CAXAIH010000195.1:0-4074 GCA_963968755.1 uncultured Flavobacteriales bacterium | reverse complement strand
GCTTGTGTATGCTGGAGGAAGAAAAGCACAGACATATTGATAACTAAAGTGATAGGACAGGCCTGAGTCAGCAAATTTCAGTGCCCCGAGTGTCAATCCTATCAAACTGGCCATCATACAAGCACCTACATAAATCCGCTTCCAAAAATTAAGGGTACGGGGATTTATTTCTTGCAAACCGAAAGCAAAGGGTAAAAGTAGGAATGGCAATAACTTAAAGATTGAGTTCAAACCTCGGTTGACCTCGAGGCTCCAAAAAAGGCTAATAAGCAGTAAAAGCCAAAGGCTTGGCATCCATAAGAATTTCGCTCGTTCTTTAAGATTGACCTCTTTAATCCGCCTGAAGGCGAGCAGACTAAGAAGTGCAAGCGCAATGAGAATAATTGAATTAAGCTGTACCTGCTGCGGTTGAAAGGGAAGAAAAACAAGGAAAGCAATGATGAGCAGGTTGCTCAGACTCGTGTATTGCTCTCTTGAAATCACTTACTTGAGATGAATTTTAGCTGGTGATCAGCAATGTTCTTGTTCGCCTCTCCATTGCCATATAAATTCTTTTGAAAATTAGAATCTGGTTTACCCGAAAAGCGCTTGTAAGCATCCAATATTTTCTCTTCGTCTGCGCCAACAACCTCATTCACATTGTTCTCAACCAATTCAACCCATTCAGTTTGATCACGGAGCGTGATACAAAACTTTTCAAAGAAAAAGGCTTCCTTCTGCAAGCCTGCGCTATCGGTCATTACTAGGCTACATTTTTTTAGCAATTCAATCATATCGAAATAATCAAGTGGATCGACGGTGTTAAGAGCAACCCTTATTCCATATTCCTCAAATTTCTTTTTTGTTCTTGGATGAATTGGAAGCACAACTTCACGCTCAGAATGGATTGTTTCCAAGGAGCGTACAATCGCTTTTAAACGTTCAGGGTCATCGGTATTCTCTGCCCTGAGAAGAGTGCAAAGCACGAAACCCGGTTGGAGGTTCAGTGTTGAGTGTTCTTTGGATTTACGTGCGTAAAAGAGCGCCGCGTCTTGCATTACATCTTCTACTTTCACCACCTCACAATCAAAATCATCGTAACCCTCTTTTGAAAGATTCGAAATAGCTGCATCCGTCGGGCAGTACAAAACATCTGAAATACGGTCGGTGAGAATCCTGTTGACCTCCTCTAGCATTTCCATACTGAAAGACCGCAAGCCTGCCTCTACGTGACACGCAGGCAAATGAAGCTTCCTTGCAACTAAAGCTCCGACAATATTAGAGTTAGTGTCTCCATAGACCAAAAGGACATCAGGCTGCTCCTTAAGAATCAATTCTTCAATCCCTTCAAGCATTCGGCCAGTCATAGCTCCATGTCCTAATGAATGCAGGTCTAGGTTATACTTCGGTTTTGGAATTTTCATCTCATCGAAGAACACTTCACACATATTTGCGTCAAAAGGTTGCCCTGTATGGACAAGTACCTCCTCTATTCCCTCCCTAGAATCAAACTCTCTACTAAGTGCAGCTGCCTTCACGAATTGAGGTCGTGCTCCTACGATTGTCATGACTTTCATGAGTAAATATCCTTCTTGACTAGATCTTTTGATATATCGTTATCAGTCCCTTGGTCGAGCCAAAGGCATAGCTGAAGTGAAGTACAACGAAAGTCCAAAATACATGTAAAGGACTGGCCTTTGAACCTATTCGAAAAGAGAAATAAAGAATCAGAAGTAAATAAGTTCCAAGGGAGAGCACGGACAAAAGTGCAAAGGACCAAAACCAGATGCTCAGCAACAAAGGCAGAACAAGTGATGAAAGAAAAATTATCGGCATCACGTGCCTCAAGCCAATTGACCGCAGTTTACCTGTGATTCGAATGGTTCTAATGTTCCACAATCCATTGAGAAAGTTGTTTCGGTAGAAAGAAGCCCAATTCTCCCGAGCATAATAAGTCGCTTGTACATTGGGAATGAGCCAAATCTTTGCCCCATGAGCCGCAAGTCGCTTGCTCATCTCCATGTCTTGATTACGCCTTAAGCGAAGATTAAAACCACCCAGCTCCAGCAACATCTTTCGTTTGTAGAGACCGAAGGGAACCGTATCTACGCGCTGAGGCTCGTCAATACCTATCCGGAACATTGAATTTCCAACTCCCACCGGATGACTTAATACAGCTTTGATTGCACCTGAGGTTTTGGTCTCATTCAGAACTTCAGTGCGCAACATCCCTCCTACTACATCCACATCAAGTATGAGCATTGCATCTACGCAGGCACTTATATATCCCTGATCATAGGATGCGTGAGCTCCAGCAATCATCACAAATTCTCCCTTTGCCTCCTGAATACCCAAGTTCATGGCCTGAGGTGTTGTTCGCTCAACATTATCCAACATGCGAACATTGGAATACTCCTTCGAAAGTTCTAGGAGGATTTCACGCGTTCGATCGGTGCTTCTCCCGTCAGCTACAAGCACTTCGAGTAAGTCGGCTGGATATCCATTCGCTAAAAGCGATTCAACACAGCTGCGGATGTACTTCTCTTCATTTAGGCATGGAATAACTACGCTGACGACTACACTCATGACAGGAGCTCTTTATAAAGGTCAAGCAGCTTTTGGCTTTCAACCCCCCAATTGTACTCCTCATGGACTTTGTTGCAACCTACCTGGCCCATGGATTTTCTTTGATCAGGGTCCGCAGCAAGAACGTCAATGGCATGTGCTATTTCCTCAGGCTTATTTGGGTCCACGAAATGAGCTGTTCCCCAAAACATGTGCTGCCAATAATCGAAGTTCGACAAGATCATTGGTTTCGCCTGAAGCATATATTCAAAGCCCTTTACGGGTAAACTCGTGAGGTAATTCCGAATGGGCTTGAGTGTTCCGATACCCACATCCGATTCTGCAATGTGTTCATACACCTCCTTCATACTCATGAAGCCCAGGTAATCCACCTTCTCGTAACCTGCTAAAGACTCACATTTCAACCTGTATTCGTCCGATGCCCACTTGCCTATCAGCGTAAGCCGCGTTTCTGCTTTTACCTGCCCCAAGGCCTCAATCAACTCTGCAATGCCCCGTACTTCCGTTAATCCTCCTGCGTAGATAAGTTTCAGTTCTTTTCCTGGAATTTGATTGACGGGCTTTAAGTCTAGATCAATCAGTGGAAAGTTCCTCAGAATGGTCGTTTTGGATTCCGGGAATTTCTGAGCGATGTCTTCTGTAGCGACCACGACAGCTTGAAAGAAAAACGTACAAAAGGATTCAAGAAGGCGAACAAGTCCAGCCAAAGGGAAACGAATCAATTTCGGAATCCACTTCTTGTAGAGCAATTGTTTGGGAAGGTCTTCATGCACATCGTACACCACCTTGGTTCCGGTTAAGATGCGCAACCACCAAGCGACAAACAATAATTCTGGATCGTGAAAATGAATCACTTCAGGTTTCAGGGCGCGCACTTTTGACCACACCTCCCAACTGCCTGCAAAAAAGCGATTTAAACGCCCGCTGTACGGACCAATCTTCACATGATCAATACCCTCCACTTCACCATCCTGATCGGCTTGGATGAGCAGCTTCAAGTCATATCCCGCCTTTGTTAAAGAACGACATTCCTTGTAATGGATTCTGTTGTCCAGCAAAGGATGCACGGTGCTTATGTGAAGAATCTGTTTCAAGAACTGGAAAGAGAATTTGTTCGTTGATTGCTGTCCCTCAAAATAAAGTAGGCCAATAGTCCGAATATCCAAACTCCGTGCGTGACGATTGCTGTGAACAAGGCCGAGGAGCGAAATGTGAGAACCAGAAGGAAAAAGATGCCAAAATACATCGGATGGAGTTTCAAGGCATCGAAGAACTTAAACATCCAAGCTGCAAGCAGCACAAATAGAAAGGGTCCAATCATTCCCAAGTTCATGAAACCATCACTGAAAAAGCCATTGTTTGCATTCGTAGCTGGATTGTTGAAAGCCATAAGACCCACATAATGACTGGGATCTAAGTCCAGTGGGTACTCAAACCAGCCACTGAGAAAGCTGTGTGAGAAGTACAAGGGAAGGCCTTGAAAGAGATCGTAGTACACCACATTTAAAT
>CAXAIH010000194.1:0-4091 GCA_963968755.1 uncultured Flavobacteriales bacterium | reverse complement strand
CTGAAGTAGGGCGAGGCGGCGCATGAGCACAAAAGAACGAAAAGAGGCGTAGATTATTGACTAAGATCTGAATCTCATTTGAATGAGATCCAAAAGCATTTCCCAGCTCGTTTTTATGGGTTGCACCTTCGAGCTGAAGGTCCTGTCAATCCATACGATAGGAACTTCTGCCACAGCGAAGTTTTTCTTCTGGGCGAGCAAAAGAATTTCCACATCAAAAGCCCAACCCAGGACATTCATCTCTGGAAAAATGGCTTCAAGGCTTTTGCGGTTTAGCATCTTGAAACCACACTGGGTATCGCGAAAACTGAGTCCGGAAATCCACCGGACCAAATAAGCAAAGCTTTTACCCATCCACCGTCGGTACATGGGTTGATCAGAAACCTTGTAGGATTCGGGTAAGTTCCGCGAGCCTATAATGATGTCGTTGTTTTCGGTTTTAGCAATGAGCTTGTCAATCTCTTCAATGGGTGTCGACATATCCGCATCTAAGAAGAGTACCCAATCGCCTTTGGCTTGCAGCATGCCATCTCGCACGGCGGCACCTTTGCCTTCATTCTTTTGTTTGTCTAGGAGGAATACACCTTCACATTCAAGCACGATGGATTTGGTGTGGTCTTGTGAGCCATCGTTCACTACGATGATTTCCTTAAAAGTGTCATGAGCCGACTCAAAAGTCCGGATAGCGTCAATTGCTTTGGCGATGTTCATGCCTTCATTGAAGGCGGGAATAACGATGCTTATGTTGCTGTAGCGGCTCAAGGGCTGAGTGCTATGATTCTTTAGAAATCGGACTGTCTTCGTCGGCCTCGTTTTCAGTTTCTGCAGGCTCGATTTTTTTCGGATCAGCAAAAAAGCTTCGCTGGAAAACGACGATGAAACCAACACCAAAGCTGATGGCTGTATCTGCTAGATTAAAAACAGGTCTGAAAAACAAAAAGTATTCACCACCCCATATGGGCATCCAATCAGGGAAGAACCCACTAATCAACGGGAAGTACAGCATGTCAACCACACGTCCATGGAGGAATGGCGCATATCCTCCTTCGGCAGGAAAAAGGCTCGAAATCTGATGATAACTGTCGTTGAAAATGACACCGTAAAAGGCGGAATCTAAAATATTCCCTAACGCACCAGCCAATATCAGTGCAATGCTCCACACCAGTCCTTTGGGTGAGCCTTGCTTGTGCATGCGGTACATGAAATAGCCAAGACCCAAAACGGCTACAATTCGAAAAACGCTTAAGAATAGCTTGCCATATTCACCGGCGAATTCCATTCCGAAAGCCATTCCATTGTTCTCAGTGAAATGAATGATGAACCAATCGAAGAAACGGATTTCTTGGCCCAAGTACATATGTGTCTTGACCCAAATCTTTAGGCCTTGGTCGGCCGATAAAACAGCTAATATGATGAGCAGTGCACGCTTCATATCAAAAAAAGGGCCCGAAGCCCTCTCTTTACATTTGTTGTCTTTTCGCTTCGATGCTCAAAGTAGCGTGCGGAACGATTTTCAAACGCTCCTTGGAAATCAACTTGCCTGTAACTCGACAAATTCCGTAGGACTTGTTTCCGATGCGGACTAAAGCATCTTCCAAGTGTTTGATGAATTTTTGCTGGCGCACCGCCAATTGTGCTGTCTCTTCGCGACTCAAAACATCCGAACCGTCTTCCATCAACTTAAAGGTTGGTGAAGTGTCATTGGTGCCGTGGTCGTCGGAGTGCGACATGCTGCTTTTGAGCAAGTCGAAGTCTTTCTTTGCTTCCTCAAGTTTTCCAAGAATAATCTCTTTAAACTCTTTGAGTTCTGCGTCTGTGTATCTGGTCTTTTCTGTTGCCATTATGTTTGGCCTTAATTTCTTAAACCTTTTCTATCTCAATCTGAGCTGTAACACCCTCTTCTAGTTCTAAAGAAGTTCCTCGAGAAGTGCGGTTCAAATCGGCTGAATCTACCGAAACCGCTAAGGTTTCGGCGCAAATATAATCCAAATTCCTTTCGATGGATTGCTCTAGAAAATCAGTGCTTTCTATCTCAATTTTAATGCGATCTGTTACCTCGAAACCCTTTTCTTTCCTGAGGTTTTGGATGCGATTGACCAATTCTCTAGCCAGTCCTTCACCATGCAATTCCTCACTTATTTCAATGTCAAGGGCAACGGTTAATTCACCTTCATTGGTCACCAACCATCCTGGAATATCTTGAGAAGAAATCTCAACTTCATCCAAAGTCAGGTCGAAGCTGTTGCCATCGATTTTGAGCGTGTAGCTTCCTCTTCTTTCAAATTGAGAGATATCGGCTGACTCTAATTTTGAAATTGCACCAGCTATCTGCTTCATTTGCTGACCGTACTTCGGCCCTAATGCCTTGAAGTTGGCCTTAATTTGTTTGACCAATACATCAGAGTCTTCTCCTAGGTATTGCAGCTCCTTGACGTTGATTTCGTTCAAGATCAAGTCTTCGACCAATACCAATCGGCTGCGCATCTCAGAGGAGAGCACAGGAATCATGATTTTCTGCAAGGGCTGACGAACGCGGATGTTCTGCTTTTTCCTGAGTCCTAGTACCATGGAGCTAAATCGCTGAGCCAAGTCCATTCTTCCTTCCAATTCAAGGTAGATATAACCTGTATTCGTTTCTGGGAAAAGTGCGAGATGCACAGAGACATCATCGTTTGTTTTTACAACAGAATTTAGATCGCGGTACAATCGGTCGCTGTAAAATGGAGCGATGGGAGCCGCGAGCTTCGAAACAGCGAACAAGCATTCGTAAAGTGTTTGATAGGCCGCAATTTTATCTGGTCCATAATCACCACGCCAGAAGCGTTTCCTGCAAAGACGAACGTACCAATTGCTCAAGTCGTTCACGACAAAATCTTGGATAAACCTTCCTGCCTTGGTTGGTTCATATTCGCTT
Organism: uncultured Flavobacteriales bacterium; assembly: GCA_963968755.1. Taxonomy (GTDB): domain Bacteria; phylum Bacteroidota; class Bacteroidia; order Flavobacteriales_G; family Salibacteraceae; genus UBA4419. The sequence continues at coordinate 1,177 of CAXAIH010000194.1, read as the reverse complement.
AGAGCCTGGTCAACATTCTTAATGAGGGAATTCAATTTCGAAATCACCCAGCGATCAATTTCAGTGCGCCCTATTAATTCAATGCGATCTTCCGAATAGTTGAAGCCATCCACATTGGCATAGAGCGCGAAGAAAGCATAGGTGTTGTGCAAGGCGCGGAAGAATTTGCGCTGTACTTCCACAATGCCCTCCAAGTCGAATTTGAGATTCTCCCAAGGTTGTGCATTTGTCATCAAATACCAACGCGTGGCATCAGGTCCATAAGTGTCGATGGTGGTAAATGGATCAACAGCATTTCCTAAACGCTTGGACATTTTCTGCCCATTTTTGTCGAGAATTAAGCCGTTAGAAACAACGTTTTTATAGGCTACCGAATCTTGTGTGAGGCTTGCGATGGCGTGCAAGGTGTAGAACCAACCACGCGTTTGATCAACGCCTTCTGCAATGTAATCTGCCGGGAAACTCTCCTCGAAAGATTTTTTGTTTTCAAAGGGATAATGCCATTGAGCGTAGGGCATGGAACCGGAATCGAACCAAACATCGATGAGGTCGGATTCGCGTTTTAAGGCTTCTCCATTTTCTCCTACAAGAACGATTTTATCTACGATGTGACGGTGCAAGTCAATAGATGCGTAATTCTCATCCGACATATTACCGACCTCAAATTGAGCAAAGGGATTTTCATCCATGAGTCCGGCTTCAACCGCTTTTTGACATTCGTTTTTCAACTCTTCAACAGAGCCAATGGTTTTGTGAGCCGTTCCCTCTTCATTCGACCAAATGGGAAGTGGGATGCCCCAATAACGCGAACGACTTAAATTCCAATCGTTGAGGTTTTCCAACCAGTTCCCGAAACGTCCGGCTCCTGTAGAGGCCGGTTTCCAATTAATCGTTTGGTTTAACTCCACCATACGATCTCGTCCGGAGGTGGCCTTTACGAACCAGGAATCAAGAGGATAATAGAGTACCGGTTTATCGGTTCTCCAGCAATGTGGGTAGGAGTGTTCGTATTTCTCAACCAAGAAAGCTTTGTTCTCCTCTTTCAGCTTAATTGAAATGTCGATGTCGGCAGAGCGATCCGGGGCTTCACCAGTTTTGTAGTATTCGTTTTTCACATACCTACCAGCGAATTCGCCCATTTGCTTTACGAACTTCCCTTGAAGATCTACCAGCGGCA
>CAXAIH010000193.1:0-4093 GCA_963968755.1 uncultured Flavobacteriales bacterium | reverse complement strand
GCCACAGCAGTAATCACAGCTGAACTCTTACCAACATTGACCGACCCATTTGCTGCATTCACAGTCTTCGCACCAACAAATGACGCCTTTGACGATTTAGCTGCAGCCTTGAATACAGACATCGCAGGGATTCTGGCCTTATCAAACTTGGCAGACATCCTCACCTATCACGTATTGGGTACTGAAGTGGCATCCACTGCAATTTCAAATGGTGATGTGGTAAACCCATTGAGTGCAACGAACAGCTTGAAACTGACGAAAACGATGGCTGGTGACGTATATGTGAACCAAGCAGCGGTAAGCATGGCTGATGTAATGGCGGATAACGGAACCGTGCACGTTTTAAACGCCGCCCTACTGCCAAGCGAAACAGTTATTGACGTAGCTCTAGACAATGGTTTTTCAACTCTAGCCACAGCAGTAATCACAGCTGAACTCTTACCAACATTGACCGACCCATTTGCTGAATTCACAGTCTTTGCACCAGTCAATGAGGCGTTTGACACCCTAGCAATTGCACTTAACACTGACCTTGCTGGTATTCTAGCACTATCAAATCTCGCCGACATTCTAACGTACCACGTTGTTTCAGGTACAGTTCTATCTACTGACCTGACTGCAGGGAATGTACCTACAGTTAATGGTCAGAGTGTGACTGTAAACTTAAGCGCTGGCGTAAAAATCAACCAAGCTACTGTAACCTCTCCGGATGTAACTGCCGACAACGGTGTAGTACACGTAATTGACGCGGTATTGATTCCTAATGCAGCGAGTGTAAATGAAGTTGAAATTACGCCAACGCAGGTTTATCCTAACCCAGCAACAGACGTACTTTCGGTATCGAACACCCTCAACAACAACTTTAGCATCATGGACATCAAGGGTTCAATTATAATGGAAGGAGAGCTAAAAAGTAGCTCTGTCAACATTTCAAGCTTGCCAAAAGGAGCTTACTTTATCCAAATTGAAGGAGCCACTCAAATCAAGTTCATGAAATTCTAAGAAACCTAGCTTAGATTGTATTAAATCATGAAGGCCCGACATTTCGTTGGGCCTTTTTGTTTTCTAGAAAAGCCATAAAAACACCTACATTTCGCACTTCAAAATTAACAGGCATGAGCGCACCAAATTGGATTAAAGTCCACGACTACGAAGACATCACTTATCACAAGAGTGGGAAAGTAGCACGCATTGCTTTCAACCGACCTGAGGTACGCAACGCCTTCCGACCTAAAACGGTTTCCGAACTTTACGGAGCTTTCTTAGATGCTCGAGAGGACGTAAATATTGGGGTTATTCTATTCAGTGGTGAGGGACCTTCAGCTAAAGATGGTGGCTGGGCATTTTGCAGCGGTGGAGACCAAAATGCACGTGGTCATCAAGGATATGTTGACGAGGAAGGAATGCCCCGCCTCAATATCCTAGAGGTTCAAAGACTCATCCGCTTTATGCCTAAGGTGGTGATTGCGGTTATCCCGGGCTGGGCTGTAGGTGGAGGTCACAGTTTGCATGTTGTGTGCGACCTTAGTTTGGCAAGTGAAGAACACGCTATCTTCAAGCAAACCGATGCCGACGTCACAAGCTTTGATGGAGGTTATGGATCGGCTTATTTGGCAAAAATGGTCGGTCAGAAGCGGGCTCGAGAAATTTTTTTCTTGGGAAGAAACTACCGTGCTCAAGAAGCATTTGACATGGGAATGGTAAATGCTGTTGTACCTCATGCGGAACTTGAGCAGGAAGCCTACAATTGGGCCTTGGAAATTCTTGAGAAGTCCCCTACTTCGATTAAGATGCTTAAGTTTGCCTTCAACCTCACCGACGACGGAATGGTTGGACAGCAAGTGTTCGCTGGAGAAGCTACTCGTCTTGCTTATATGACCGATGAAGCCAAAGAAGGACGGAATGCTTTTCTTGAAAAGAGAAAACCCAACTTCGACGACATCAAGTGGATTCCCTAATTTGCCTTGAGAATAACCCAATCATTCGGATGAACTCCAAACACATACTTGCATTTGCACTGGCATTTCTGAGCTGGAATTTAGGTCAAGGACAAAACCTGAATAGCCTAAAGAAATCGGTTGAATCCAAAGTCAAGGTGAAATCACCAAGCACACTAAGCGAAGAAGAAGTTGCCGAAGGCCTAAAAGAGGCGCTGAATATTGGTGTGAGCAAAGGGGTGCAGCAATTGTCTAAAACAGATGGATTTTACAAGGACCCACAAATCAAGATTCCGCTCCCTCCCGAAGCCAGAGACGTGGAGAAAAAACTTCGTACAATTGGCCAAGGTGAAAAGGTCGACGAAGCCATTGAATCGATCAACAGAGCGGCTGAAGATGCAGTGATCGCTTCGAAAGACATATTTGTAACGGCCATTAAGGAGATGAGCCTTATGGACGCCATTGGCATTCTTAATGGGGACAAGAATGCCGCAACTAAATATTTAAACGAAAGCACCAGAGCTCAGCTCAGTACGAGCTTTAAACCTTCCATTAAAGCTTCCTTGGATAAGGTTGGCGCCACAAAGCACTGGAGCACCTTGTTTAGCATCTACAACAACCTTCCAATGGTAAGAAAGGTGAATCCCAACTTGGAAGACTACGCTACGGAAAAAACTCTTGACGGTCTGTTCATTCAAATTGCTAAGGAGGAAATGGCTATCCGAAAAAATCCAGCTTCCCGAGTCACAGACCTTCTTCGAAAGGTCTTTCAGTAGTAAGTATTTCGACTGAAATCAGTTTCGGCTTCCTCAGTCTTCCGGATTAAACGAGAATCTATTTTCTAGAAAGGTCTCTCCATCGGCAATCATACGGACCGTGTAAAAATCGTCGGTGTATACGCTGTGATCAAAAGAGTACTCAACCTTGTGCTCCCCTGGAGGGGTTTCTTTGTTATTAAAAAGTTCGCGCACTACGGTATTGTCTTCGTTGAATAAGGCAATCTCGACAGCCATAGGAAAGCTGGCACTGAATGCAAAGGCACCTCCAACGGTAGCTTTTGTGACCGTCGCTTGAAAATTGCGTTCATAGTCGTCAGCAGCAGGAGCCGGTGGAAGTTCCTCACCGTTCAAATTCGCAACATACTTGATTAAACGCAAACCATCCTGATAGTGATATCCGCTGATGTCGCGTGCTGATTTGCCATCAGCAACAGCCCACACAGCATTTTGCCCCATATAGCTGTAGAGGCCGTTTTGCTCAATCAACTGAGTTAAGCCCTTTAGCTTATCGTTCCCCTTCCCGGAAAAATGGTAGTTGCTGCTCTTTAACGGAGCACGGTCGTGAGATTCTAAACACATTGCACGAACTTCTTTAGATTCAGTTTGATTAGGTGCTATACTGAGCAACTGTTCTTGAACAATGATGAAGTTTTGAAACTTGGAATCCTCTGGTTCGAGTTTCGTTCCATTCTCGAGTTTGATTTTCAAGCCGCGACCACTTATGTTTTTCAATTTGATTTTGAAAGGTTTGTGGTAATGACTGCTGTTTTCATTCACTTCAACATCGGCAGTTATAAGCGAAGATGAAAGTGCTTGGTACAAGGTGTATTCTGAAACAGGCGGCGCATGACCTAAGATGCAAAGCGCACATAAGAAGAGAAGATTTTTCATGGGGTGTTTCATAAGAAACGGCAGAAATTTTCTGATTATTGTGAAGAAGCTCTTTTTTTCAAGAGCAAGCAGGGAGTGGCTCAAGCTAATAAGAACGATATTTTGTACCGCATTTTCGTCATAGAATTATCGAAGCGCGTATTCACAGAAAACAGGAGGTTCCGTGAAGCGAATCCGCAATTCAATGGAGTGCTTCAATGTCTTTATATCGGCATGACGAGCAAGTCTCCAAAAGAACGTTTCGAGCAGCACAAGAAGAGCGCTCGAAGCAAAAAGGGTCACAAGATTTCGTCGAATGTTGTGGAGAAATATGGATTGTATTTGCGTCCAAGCTTGTACAACCAAATTGAGCCCATTAAAACAAGAGCAGAAGCCTTAAAGGCTGAAGAAAGTCTTGCGCTAAGATTGCGCCGAGAACGCTATGCTGTTTGGTTCAGCTAAGTGAGACTGTTGGTTATGGGCTCTGAGTTATTGGGTTATAGCAAT
>CAXAIH010000192.1:0-4122 GCA_963968755.1 uncultured Flavobacteriales bacterium | reverse complement strand
ACTGACGTGCATACCTTCAAGCCATGCTCCAGTGAAGATCACCATTGCTGTGTGCTCTTCATGAGACTTCTCGATGTAATCGTCTGTTTGCTCTTGGATTTCTAGGACATACTTTAAGACGGAGTCTTGATTGTCGATGTTGGCCTCAAAATTTTCAAGAATTGTTTTAGTATTGAAAATTTCACCCATTCCAGCTTCTTCAGAAAGCTGTTTCATAGACTTCAAATACTTTCTGGAAGATTCATTTTGATCATTTAAGACGCAATAGAACAAATCTGCAGAGTACACGCCAAAGTTTAAGAGCTTGCTCATGCGAGAAGCATACTTACCCACGTTATCTGGCGAGTTTACTACTCCGTCAGAGAACGAAAGTCCTGATTTTTGAAATAAAGAACTAAGGTGGAAGGCAGAAGGCAAAATGAAACCATTGTCCTCCGGAATATCATCCATAGAAGAGGAGCTGCTTTCAACAACCTCTTCCTCTACTGTGCTTTCTTCCTGAACCGGCGTATTGCTGCTACAGGATGCAATACTTAAACCAAACAAGAAAACGGCCGAAAGGGCAATAGAGGATGATTTATTCCGCATGTTCTTAAACGTTTTTGTAACCAGAAGCCAATACGATGCAGCCTTTTTGGACGACTTCATCTTCGGTATCTTCAAGAGCAGGTACGATGTAATTGATGTACACCCGATTCTTTAGATATTCCTTGTCCAATTCGAAAGTGAATTGTTTTTCAGAGGACTCCATTATTTTAACTGGATTCTTTCTGAGGCCCATCGGTTGGTCATATACTTCCACTTTCACGTCGAAAGGAAGTCCTTCACAATTGACAACAAACTTGTACTGAGTATCAAAGAAGAGTGGAATAGCCACTTCCCTTACTTGGTCGTAATTCTTAAAGGTAATGCTCGTAGTAGTTGTCCTTTCGTATCGGTAAGGAACCATTTCCTTTTTCACCGATTGAATAGCTTCACTTCTTTTACAAACGTTGTTGATTCCTACATCCTTCTTTCCTGCTGGTGCTTTTTTCGCTCCAGAAAAAGAGCTTGCAAGAATAAAGAAGATGGCCAAAAGGCCCGTTGTGCTGAGGACTGATTTCAATTTCATGACGTTTTCTGGCTATTTGTGATTAAGTTTCTCATCGTCGATACGCCCTCTGCGATTTGAACGATGTGAGCTTGTGTGATTTCGTAACCGTCTCCACCTTTGTTATCTTGTTTTTCACTGATTTCATAAAGTGAAAGAAGGCTTTTCATTTGTGACCTCAATTCATCCAATTTTGGGGATGTTTGTTCGATCTCCGACAATAACCCGACCACATTTTGAAGAACGGTCATTTGTTCTGCAATTCTCGCAGGAATACTGTTCGAATTTTCTCTTGTCGAATTAGCTCCGAGGTGCATTCCTTCTACCCATCCACCAGCAAAAATGATGACCTCTATTTCGTCCTGACCATTCTCGTGAATGTGCAGGTCGATACGATCTTGGATGTCGATGAGTAAATTCAAGACTGAATCCTGGTTACCAAGATTGTTCTCGAAACGCTCTATTAGGTTGGTGCCGTCAAAAACGCTTCCCATTCCAACTTCCTGAGAAACATCTTTTATTGACTTCAAAAACTCCTTACCTGTCTGGGTCTGGTCGTTCAAAATGCAGTACGTCATGTCAGCAAAAAGAATCCCAAGTGCTAGTGATTTATCAATTGAGGTGGTGAGGTTGTTCGCAGCATTTGGATTTACGACAAGGCCTTCTTGGTAATTTAAACCAGCGTTTTTAAATATGGAAGCGATTTGTAATGGACTAGGAAGCATGAACACCTGATCTGGCTCATCGTCTTCTTCAAATTCCATTTCTATATCGTCCCCAGAGATCTCGTCTTCGATGGCATCTGCCACAGTATTACTGGAGTTATCCCCTGAAGAACAGGAGGCTAGAGTGATCATTAATGTCACTGCAAAAATTAGGGCGGATATTCTCATTGAATTATGGTTTTTACGATGGCTACGAAGATAATTAAACATTTCGATAGAACAACACTCAAAGTCGCGTCGCTAAAGGCTTTCGTGTGCTCTGTCAATTGGCGAAGTTTTTTACTTTTGAGAGCATCATGAACCACAGATAACCTCAACTATGACCCTACTTACCACAATGATGAATGCTGGAGCAAGCACCGGAATGGACGTTCTTGACTTGATCGCACTTCTCGTCTTCCTCGCTGCCATCTTCACTTTCATCAATATTCACTACCTAAAATTGCCAGCGACAATTGGCCTTATGATCTTGGCTTTAGTCATGTCTGTGGTCATTGTTGGAATCGGAATTCTATATGAACCCTTAAGGAACGCAGCGGAAGAAATAATGCTTGAAACGGACTTCACGGAGGTCCTTTTGAATATTATGTTGAACTTTTTACTTTTTGCTGGCGCCCTTCATGTCGATTTTCAGAAGCTAAAAGAAGAGGCGGCCTCCGTGCTGGTTCTTGCAACTGTTGGAACACTTCTCTCAACATTCTTAGTTGCCACAGGAATGTACTACGTAATTGGGGCCTTGGACGTAGGTTTTGAGGTAACCTATATTCACTGTTTGTTATTTGGGGCATTGATTTCGCCTACGGATCCAATCGCGGTCTTGGCAATCCTTAAAACGACCAAGATTTCCAAGAACCTCTCTATTAAAATTGAGGGAGAGTCGCTGTTTAACGATGGAATCGGTGTTGTTGTATTCTTAACCATTCTAGGTATTGCTACCAGCTCTGGTGGTGGTGAATCCATGGAAGCATCAAGTGTTGGTTTTCTTTTTGGACAGGAAGTGTTTGGAGGAATCCTCATGGGACTCATGCTTGGCTTCTTCGCATACTATCTATTAGAAGTAATTGACAACGAGCATATGGAGCTCGAAGTACTTACAACACTTTCACTAGTTCTTGTTGGTGGACAGGTTGCACAAAACCTTCACATTTCAGGTCCACTATGTATGGTGGTCATGGGACTCGTCATAGGTCAAGGAAATTCAGAGGATACAGAGGAAGAAGGTATAGCCGGAGAATATGTATTGAAATTCTGGGAATTGGTTGATGAAACCTTGAATGCCATCCTCTTCATTTTGATTGGTCTACAGATTCTAATCATCACCTTTAATATGGACTACCTCTTAGCGGGTATAATTAGCATTTTTGTGACCCTCGCATGTCGTCTCATCGGTATTGGAATTCCATTGGTTGTAATGGGTTTTTTCAAGAAAATGGACAATGGAACAATTCCTATCCTTACCTGGGGAGGTCTAAGAGGAGGTCTTTCAGTGGCATTGGCACTTTCCCTCACGGGTGAAATTCCAAAGGATGTAACTGAGCTGATTGTAGCCATTACATATTGTGTAGCCTTATTCTCGATTCTGATTCAAGGAATGACCATCGAGAAACTCGTAAAGCGTTACGCGCAATAATATTTAACTCTCTACGAAGAAGGGCGCATCTGGAGATGCGCCCTTTTTTAAGCTTTATCATTTCCTAATTGCTTAGCGCTTTCCTCGATTACTACGCCGCTTAAGGGCGATGCACTGAATGTTGTTTTGTATGAGCTGGCTCGCTCTGATAATCATTACTGAGAAGGACATAAGATCATGCCTTCGTTATGCAGAGAGAAAAGAATTCATTGTCTCGTTCCCTTTGACTTAATGCTAGCTTCATTGGTAACCGCATGGTCGATCAAGAACGACCTTAGGGATGCGCTGATGATGCAGGTGAATTCGTAAGTCTAAATAAGCGAAGTGTTAAGCCTAGCTCGTAATTCCTTGAGGCTTGCTTTATTCATGCTGGGAAAGGATTAGTAGGATAAGGGACGGGAAACGGAAGCCTGCTAGTGCTGTCCGAAAAGTTTCAGGATTTTCTTGAGAAGGTCCATATAAAGGGTGGCGATCATTATGAGCGTCATAAACCAAATGACCAACATGTTTGCCCAGAAAGTCGAAATAGAGTTCCCGAAAAGAGTCTTCTGAGGAGCAAAGAAGTGCGACCTAAACGTGTTAGAATCACGGTATATAGGATCGGTTTGCTGAACGAGTTTGCCATCCATCTCTACGTTCACATCTAATTCAAGCTTGTTGGTTACCAAGTCGCGTAG